>NZ_SPQR01000011.1 GCF_004766055.1 Desulfosporosinus sp. Sb-LF
TGCGAGTTTCTCTCATTGGCTGTCCTTGTTGTTTAGTTTTCAAAGACCATGGTTTAAACTTTGTTTCCAGCACCCGTTTGGGCCGGAATCACATCTTAGCATTTTCAACTCGCGTTGTCAATCACTAATTTGTTTCATACAGATGGATCCAGTTTGAAGGTATCTTCTGATCAATCTGTGCGTCGTTTAGGCGCTTTGTTAGAATACCCTTTTTTACTCGTGTTGTCTACTGTTATTTTTATCCATTATCATTTATTACTCCCTTATTGGACTTTTTAAGATAGTTCTCTCGTTATATCCTTGCTCCCTGCTGCATCATAAACATTTTGTGATAGAGCCCTTCTTTAACTAAAAGCTCTGGATGTGTACCCTGTTCGATAATTTTCCCATTGTGGAGGACCAAAATCAAGTCTGCATCCTGGATTGTGGAAAGCCGATGAGCAATCGCTATCGTCGTACGTCCCTTGCGCATTTTTCCTAAGGCCGTTTGAATGGCCTCTTCGGTTTCAGTATCGACACTGGCGGTTGCTTCATCTAAAACAAGGATTTTTGGGTTACCAGCCATTGTCCGAGCAAAGCATATAAGTTGACGCTGACCGCTCGACAAAGTAGCCCCCCGCTCCCCGATTGGTTCTGCAAAGCCCTGAGGAAGTTTTTGAATAAATTCATCGGCTTGAACAAATAGTGCAGCATCTTCCACGTCTTGCTTACTCACGACTGGCCTAGAAAGCGCAATGTTTTTAGTGATATCTCCCACAAATAAAAATGGATCTTGGGCCACAAGTCCAACTCTCGATCGCAACTCATCCTCGGAAAACTCAGATAGAGATACCCCATCGATAAGTATTTCCCCACGAGTGACCTGATAGAAGCGCATGATGAGATTGGCGACCGTGCTTTTACCACTTCCAGTATGCCCTACTAAAGCGACGGTCTGTCCTGGATAAGCGATAAAACTAATTTTTTTCAAGACATCTGATCGATCGTCAGATAAAACGTCGTAAGAAAAACTAACATCCTTAAATTCAATCTGGCCATTTAGAATCGAAGGAGGCTCTGGACCGCTGGGGATAATAGGAGTTAAACGGACATCATCCAAAATCTCAAAGACCCGTTCGGCTGCTACCAACGATTGCTGAACCTGAGACAACCTCTGCATCATCATATTCACGGGTTCAAAGAAGCGATCCAGATAGTTTATGAAGGCATAGAGTACGCCAATTTGAATCGGTCCTTTCAACGACTGAAACCCAAAGAAGTCTAAAACAAGCACGAGGGCAACGGTATAAATTAAATCAACAGCTGGTCGGACAAACAGGCTTTCTAAGCGAATATTGTTAATGGCTGCATTGTAGTAGGCACTATTTATGACACTAAACTCTTGCCGGAAGCGCTTTTCCTGACGCATGGCCTGTACGATAGTCATCCCTTGGATAGATTCATTGAGTTTGGCATTGAGAAGACTCAGTTCTTTTCGCATAGTCCGATAAACTTTTGTGCTCAACCTTCGGTACATATACATCAAGCAAAGAATTGCAGGAAGCAAGACCAGGAAAAACGTGGCCAGTCGAACATCCAAACTAAACATGGCAATAAAAATACCAATTAGAAATACAAAGTTTTGCACTAAAGTCGAGAGAACACCTACGAATAATTCCTTGATCGCCTCAGTGTCATTAGTAATTCGTGAAACCAAGGCCCCGCTCGGAGTTTTGTCAAAAACCATAAGGCCAAGGCGTTGAACATGGTTAAAGATATCGACCCGTAATTGTTGGATCACCTTCAGTGCAATCATATTAAAGCTGACGAGCTGATAATAGTGTAAACCTACTGAAAGAAGATGAAGTCCCAAATACCCGCCTCCTAGGAGCACTAGCTCGCGTGTATCGAACGAACGTGGTATTAGATGACGATCAAGAAAGACTTTGACCAAGATTGGACCGATGACATCGGCAAAGGTGGCTAACAGTAAGATCACCGAGGCAACACTTAACGCTTTATAGTGGGGTCTGAGATATTGAAGTAAGCGCCGAATCACCATATCATGCTCCCCCTTGCTCAATTAGAGACTCTAACTGCTGACTTCGGTAAGTGGAAGCATACCATCCCTCAACAGCCATAAGTTCGGCATGAGAGCCGTATTCAGTAATTTGTCGATTCTGTAGAACAATGATTAAGTCCGCATGTTCAATAGCACTCAAACGATGAGATGAAATCAGAGTTGTCTTTTGGGACCGTTTTTCTTTTAAGCCTTGTAAAATAGCCTTTTCAGTTCTGGCGTCTACAGCGGACAGTGAATCATCTAAAATAAGGATTTCCGGTTCGAGTAAGAGAGCGCGTGCAATCGATATGCGCTGTTTTTGACCTCCTGAAAGGGTTACGCCCCGGTCCCCAACCAAGGTGCCATATTTATCTGGGAAATGTAGGATATCCTCGTGGATGGCGGCAATATCAGCAACTGCTTGGATTTCCTCCAGCATTGCTTCCGGTTTCCCGAAGGCAATGTTTTCAGCAATCGTCGTTGAAAACAAAAAGTGATCCTGAGGAACATAACCAATTGCTGCCCGCAAGGCTCCGAGCTTCAGGTGATAAATTGAGACACCGCCGATTTTAATGTCCCCCTCAGATAGATCAAATTCCCGCATAAGGAGACGGAAAAACGTGGACTTTCCACTCCCTGTTTTTCCTACGATGCCCAAGGTTTGCCCCTGCGTGACCACTACGTCAATTTTATTAAGAACCCACGAATTAGTTCCTGGATAAGCAAATGAGGCCATCTCATACGTCACTTGTCCGCTGGGAACTCGATCCATTGCCCCCTCCTGTTCACGAATTTCTTTTTTAACTTTAAGTAGCGTATTCACCCGATCATAAGACGCTCGCCCACGTTCTAGAATGTTAAAGAGCCAGCCAAAAGCTAACATAGGCCAAATAAACTGTCCGAGATAAATCGTAAACTGAGTGAGCTGGCCAAAGGTCAACTTCTCGTTCACTACTTCTCTCGCTCCAAAGGCAATGGCGAGGAAAAAGGAAATTCCAATAATCAATTGGATGGTCGGATCAAAGAGCGCATCCACTTTCGCTACGGCGATATTCTTATCCACGACGTCGGCGGATAACGTTCGAAAGGCTTCTTTTTCCGCTTCTTCCCCCCCGAACGCTTTAACCACTCTGACCCCAGAAATGTTTTCCAGAACTTTGTCATTAAGATCGGAAAAAGCTGCCTGTGCCTGATGGAACCTTTTATGGAGCATTGTACCATAATGGCTGGTGGCCCAGGCCATTAGTGGCATAGGCAGTAAGGTTATAAGGGTAAGTTTCCAACTGATAAAAAAGGCCATAGAAAAAACGACCAGGCTCCCTGTCGTCAGGGAATCGACAAACGTCAGAACCCCCATCCCGGCCGTCATTTCGATCGCTTGAATATCGTTTGTGGCATGAGCCATTAGATCTCCAGTTCGATGCTCCTGATAAAACTGCGGCGATAAGCAGGTAAAATGTTCAAAAAGCTGCTTCCTTAGCAACCGTCCGAGCCGACTCGACGCCCCGAAAATTAGCAAACGCCAGATATATCGTAATCCGTAAGATGTTAACCCCGCAGTTAAAAGAAGCAAAGACCACTTGTACAAAATTCCTTGGGTAAGATTTTCTTTACTCATTCCGTCTACGATAACCCGCACCGAATAGGGAGGAAACAGATTGATTAGAGCTACACTTACCAACACTAAAATACCTATACAGTAGCTTTTCTTTTCTTGTTTGAAAAACCACATTAGCTCTCTAAAAAGAAGCATATACTCTCCCCTTAAATTTTCTAAATCAAAATGCCAACCTATTCTAACGTAGGGGCTCTTAAGTACAAACTTATGCGACAAAACCTACCTACTGTCGTGAGTTTTTATAAGCAAGAAAATAATTATACAACGATGTATAAACAAAACATACCAGTGTACATGTTCAGCACTTGGATATATTAGAATCACAATGGTTTAAATTAACTTCTTGTTGTTAGTAGCAACCTTTACAAGTAGTTAAACTAATCCATTGTTTGAAATATATGAGGGGGAGCTTAAACACTCTCCCTTTTAAATCCCGAATTTAATTCAAAGATCACGCTTATTAGCATTTAAAAATAATGTTTTTATTCCCATGTCATAATTTCGAAAAATGTTTTCGACTTTACGACAGGTATCTGATCAATGAAACTTGTTAATTTGGAGAATATCTAAAAGCCTAGTTTTCAAACGCTAATTTGATCATTAATCTTGTTACTTTTTAATACGTTAGGGATGTGAAATTAGGAGGAGAGCTTTCGTGAAAATTATTAGTTCTAAGGTCTTTCAGGGTAGAAATATATATTCACGCAAAAAGTGCATAAGATTAAACCTAGATTTAGAAGGTTATAGTGAAATTCCAAGTAAAGAAATTAATGGGTTTAATCAAAATTTAGTAAGTATGTTGCCAGAGCTTACTAAGCATCGATGTGGAATAGATGAAGATCTAGGCTTTATTAAAAGACTTACTGAGGGAACTTATTTGGCACATGTATCAGAGCATATCATAATAGCACTCCACAATATGCTTGGTTTAGAAATAAGTTATGGAAAAGCTCGGGAGATATCCGGAGAGAATTATTATGTCATTTATCAATATGAATATATGAATACAGGGCTAGAGGCTGGGAATATAGCAGTTGATCTCATTAACTCGTTAGTAAATAAAGAGCCGTTCGATTTAGACTTGAGATTAACTAGGTTAAAGGAACTATTATTAAGTGAACAACTGGGATTAAGTACACTCGATATTTGTAACGAGGCAAGGAAACGGGGAATTCCTGTATTAAAGATCGGCGAAGAAAGCATATTTCAATTAGGTTATGGAAAACACTCAAAAACGATACAAGCAACCTTGGGTAGTGATACAAAGGAAATAGCTGTAAGTATTGCACAGGATAAATTATTAACGAAAGAATTACTGAGCTTGCATTGTATACCTGTAGCAAATGGCATCAAAGTAGGGCGAAAAATCGATGCCATTTTAGGGGCTAAGGATATTGGTTATCCAGTGGTACTTAAACCTCAGTTTGGAAACCAAGGCAAGGGAGTTATTGCCAATATAAAAGATGAGATAGCGTTATCAAATGCTTATGAACGTTTAATTAAAGATTACAAATGCCTAATAATCGAAAAGCATATAAGTGGGAAAGACTATAGAGTATGCAGTGTTTATGGTGATATAGTTGCAGTTTCAGAAAGAATTCCTCCACATATCATAGGAGATGGAATAAATTCTATTGAGAAGCTTATACGTAATACTAATGAGGATATTCGCAGAGGTGAGGGCCACGAAAAGGAATTAACTAAGATTAAAATAGATGAGATACTTATAGCCCACTTAGATCAAAAGAATTATTCATTAGAGTCTGTCCTTCCCAAAGATGAAACGATAACTTTAAAAGATAATGCAAATTTATCGACGGGTGGTTTTGCTATAGATTGTACTGATTTAATATGTGAGGAGAATATTGAACTATGCAAAAGGGCTGCGAGTGCTATTGGACTGGATATTTGTGGTATAGATTTACTATGTCAAGATATTAGTAAACCTCTGAATGAAGGAGGAGCCATTATAGAAATAAATGCTGCACCTGGTATTCGAATGCATCATAATCCATATAGTGGAACAAAACGCAATGTAGCAGGACATATTGTTGATAAATTATTTAAGGATAGCGCAGAAAAAACTCCCTTAGTATCAATCACAGGTACAAATGGGAAAACCACGACCACTAGACTTATTGCCCACATACTTTCAATTGCAGGATACACGGTTGGCATGACCACAACTGGTGGAATTTATATTGGTGGGAAATGTATCTTTAAAGGTGATACCACCGGTCCAAAGAGCGCTTTAGCTGTACTCATGAATAAGGATATTGATGCAGCAGTCCTGGAAACTGCCAGGGGGGGGATAATAAAAGGAGGATTAGCCTATGACGTTGCCGATGTCGGAGTTATCACAAACATAACTCAGGATCACCTTGGAATAGATGAGGTGGAAACTATGGAAGACTTGGCAAAAGTTAAGGCGCTGGTGGGAGAAGCAGTTAAGGACGATGGCTATGTTGTTATTAATGGGGATGATAAGATGAGTATACGTATCTTGCCCCGCTTAAAGGGTCATCCTATTATATTTTCTCATGACAAGGATAATGTAGTTCTGCAAGCTTACATGAGAAACGGTGGGTATGGTGTCTATGTCGATGAGGGTAATATAATCATCCAGAAAGGCTCTCATTCTGAAGCGTTAATCGAAATAAAAAATATAGGGATTACGTTAAAAGGCATTCTCAAATATAACATTGAAAATGCAATGGCTTCCTGTGCTGCTGCAATAGGACTAGGTATTGATTATAAGACGATTAGACAGGGCTTAATGTCCTTTTACTGTAATCAAAACCCGGGAAGATTCAATATGTATCTTGTCAATAATAAAAGGGTCATATTAGACTATGGCCATAATAAAGAAGGCTATAATTGTGTGCTAGATGGACTTAAGTATATCGAACATAATAAACTTATAGGAGTCATTGGAGTACCAGGCGATAGACCAGACAGCGATATAGTCGAAGTCGGTAAATGTGCCGGAGAGAACTTTGATTATATTTTTATAAAGGAAGATATGGAAAGAAGAGGCCGAGCTAAGGGTGAGGTAGCAGATCTCCTGGAGAAAGGTGTCATGGCATCAAAATTTCACAGCAAGAACATTAGAAAAATTCCAGAGGAGACGGAAGCCTTTAAAGCAGCTTTAGATCTTGCAGATCCTGAAGATATTGTCATTGTCTTCTTCGAGAAGTCTGAACCTCTTATTGATATAATGAGAAGCAAACTTGATGAAACAAATCTCGTTGCATTAGCTAAATAAATTTAATACAAACATAATAGCTTATTATGCTTCGCATTAATAAATAAGTTATTTGCGGACTTTAGCCAATAACTGTGATCGCTTTGCGGACTTAGCTTTTTCATAGTTACTCTTAATAGCACCTAGGATATCGGTAGAAAGATTATTTGCAACAAGTTCAGCCTGCATAGCATTTAGGGTACTGTAAAATTGACTGTCTATGCTAGCCTCAAGCATAGTTCCTGCTTGAAGATATTTTTGAACCAGCTCTGGACGGTTCAATGTGCCTGCTTTACTGCCCTGCACATACTCCTGAATTGCCGTTGAATACAAAGTATCTAAACGGCTCAAGGCTACACTCTGCAAATGGTTAAACTGAGGCTTATACTTATTGTTTAGTTCGTCTTGCGTAATCGACTTCGCAACAATAGTTTCATTCTCAGGAGCTGAAGTTGTCACTATTTTGGCTTCCTCCTGCTCTTTTGACTTTTTCATCATAGAAACAATCGTTGGACTATCAATCTTCTTTGCTAAATCCCCCACTGATTTCACATTATTAACGGGTCCTGAATTATTAACTACGTTCTCATCATCAAACGAACTAAAAAAATCAGTCCCAAACTGATTATTAAGTTGTTGTTGAATTTTCGGGTCAGGCTTAAAATATTTATTGTATCCCCAAAAGCCGACCAGAGCTATAAACAGGACCAAGATACCTGTAATTTTCAGAAACTTCTTTTTCATAATTTCTCCCTACAAATTAATGTTTAATGCTTATCAGATATCTCTTAAATTATATACTCTCAGACTTTGTTTTGGAAAGACTAGCAGATAGAATCTTTGATTAGGAAATTTTCTGGTTGTCGGCAAATACTTGATGAAGAAGAAATTTCAAGTATTGTGCCGTACGGAATTAAGAAGGAGTGACGCGATCTGTGTCGAATAATGCAAATAGTATTGTAACTTCAAAACGATTAACTGATGCTCATATGGTAATGAAACAAACAGCAAGATTTAATATATGAGTAAATGGAGATAAGGGGCTTTCAATGAATGTCGAAGTTTTATTTACTAATAAGAAACTATGTGTAGGTTGTAATAAATGCATTGCTAAATGCCCTGTCAAAGCAAACGTAGCGTTCTTATATAAAGGTGAAAATAGGGTTAAAATTGATCATTTGAAATGCATTCACTGTGGGGCATGTATAGATGTATGTGATCATAATGCCCGAGACTTCACGGATGATACTGAGAGGTTTTTTGCTAACTTAACACGGGGTATTGGTATTTCTGTCATCGCCGCTCCGTCGATCCGATTTAATTTTCCCAATTATAAACGGTTATTTGGTTATTTAAAGTCTTTAGGGGTAACGCTTATTTACGATGTGTCGATCGGTGCAGATATCACGACTTGGGCTTATCTGAAAACCATTGATGAGCTGAAACTAGATTCAATTATTGCTCAACCCTGTCCTGTGATCGTGAATTACATTCAAAAATACCACTCTGAATTAATTAAATACCTTGCCCCACTCCAAAGCCCCATGATGTGCACGGCAATTTACTTAAAAAAATACAAAGGGATCGTCGATAAGATAGCCTTCTTGTCTCCTTGCATCGGCAAAATCGATGAAATCCAAGAAATAAATACCATGGGGCTTGTTAACTATAACGTTACCTATCAAAAAATGGAGGTTTATTTTGAAAAGAATCATATTAACCTCAACGATTACCCAGAGGTAGATTATGAGGATAGTGGGTGTGGGATTGGGTTAACCTTTAGTCGCCCAGGTGGACTCCGAGAAAACATAGAATTACAATTTGGTGGCGCGTGGATACGACAAGTAGAAGGTCCAGAACCTGCCTATCGTTATCTAGATGAATACGCCAAACGAGTTCAGGAAAGCAAGTCATTGCCACTGATTGTCGACATACTGAACTGTACGGGAGGGTGCAATATTGGTACTGGAACGTGTAAATTAACGACTATTGATGATGTGGATTATAAAATGAATGAACTAAAAAAGGCCAAATTGGCCAAGCATATCAAAAATCTGCCTAAGGGAGAAATCCCGTTGGTTTTTGAGTTGTTTGAATATAAACTCCGACTTCCGGACTTTACCAGGCAATATGAAGATAAGTCGCATCTCATAATCCATGAAGAGACAACTAATCTCGAACCGATCTTCACACAGTTACATAAAACGACAGAAGCATCCCGGAATGTGAATTGTTTCTCCTGTGGTTTCGGCAATTGCCACGACTTCGCAAAAGCAGTGGCATTAAGGACAAACCATGTAGGCAATTGCATTGACTTTAACCGTCAAGAGTTAGTGAGCGAAAAAGTACACCTTTCTGAAACGAACAAGGAAGTTAAGCAACTTCATTACTTAGCGACCCATGATTTCCTGACGAACATACCCAATCGCTATTACCTAGAGGAATACCTAAATATGTTGATTCATAGCGAAGGGGGATTTCAAAATGAGAGCGCACTCCTATTTATAGATCTTGATAACTTCAAAGTCGTTAACGACTCGTTTGGACATTCAAGTGGGGATCAGATACTCCTTGATTTTGTGGCTAGATTAAAGCAGAATTTGGGACAAGACGCTTTTCTGGCTAGACTTGGTGGCGATGAATTTGCTGTCGTGTTGAGAGATACAAGACTAGAAAAAGCGCGTGCAGTCGCCAATCAATTAGTACAGGCTTTGCAGATCGATGAATTTATCGTAAAAGGCCATCAGGTGACGATTAAAATCACAGCGAGTATCGGAATTATGATGATTGATGGCACACAGGATACACAATCACTTTTTTCATATGCTGACGTCGCCTTATATACCGCCAAGGACGAGGGTAAGAATCGGATTAGTATAATTCATTCTGATGACGATATTGAACACTTATCAGAGTCCAATAATAAAATTCTGCAAATAAATGCTGCTTTAAAAGAAAATAGGTTTACGTTATACTTTCAACCCGTTTTTAAGATGGATGGAACAACCATCATTCATTACGAGGCCTTGTTAAGGATGATCGATCTCGAAGGAGGCCTTATTTTACCCAACGATTTTTTACCGATTGCTGAGCGTTTTGGACTGATGTCCCAAATTGATCGCTGGGTTGTTGATTCAGCGATTGAGATATTAGGCAAACATCCTGACTTATCAATTTTCGTAAACATCTCGGCATCGAGTCTTGGAGATATAGAATTACTGAAATTTATCGAGGGTAGAATTGAAAAGAGTGATCTTCAGCCCTTCCGAATCGGGTTTGAAATCACCGAGACGGCAGCAATCAGGGACTTAGATCAAGCAGAACATTGGATTAAGAGGTTAAAACTAATGAGTTGTAAGTTCGCCTTGGATGACTTCGGAGTCGGCTTTCTGACATTCACTCATCTACAAAGGTTGCCAGTAGATTATCTTAAACTAGATGGAACCTTTATTCGAAATCTCGACACTAGTCCCACTAATAATGCATTGGTCCAAGCCATCAATGCTGTTGCTCATGCCCTTGGTAAAGCGACCATTGCTGAATACGTTGAAAATGAGGATATATGGACAATTTTGCGTGAACTAGGGATAGATTATGGTCAAGGCTATTTTTTAGGAAAACCTCTCCCCTTCAATACACCAAGAAGTTGAACCACTTAGAAACATTTCGCTAAAAATAGCCGCCGCGTATGCGGAGGCTATTTTTGATTGGGCCCTCTTATAGTCTAGTATTCAAAAACATCGACTGGAACATCAAGAACTTAGGTGTCTCTATCGATTACGATCTCTACAACTGCCACAACATCAGGAACAATATTGCGCACGTAGTACCTAGCGGTAGCTACTTTGCCAGTATTGAAATCTTCTCCGTTTAAATATTTTCTGCGACATAATAAATTAGTTTTTCAGTACTCTCCCATCCAAGACAGGCATCCGTGATTGATTTTCCATAAATATTCTCCCCTATGCCTTGCTTACCTTCTATTAGATAGCTTTCAATCATGAGACCCTTGATCATCTTCTTAAGTAACGTATCATATTTCCTACTCATTAAGACTTCTCTTGCGATTCTTGGCTGTTCAGCATAACACTTCATAGAATTTGCATGGTTTGTGTCCACAATAATAGACGGATTTGACAATTGTAGTTTTTCATACTCGTTAGAAATGCGTATTAAATCCTCATAATGATAATTCGGGATATTTCTAGCATTAGAATCTACTGCACCTCTTAAAATAGCATGGGTGAGAGGATTACCGGTTGTTTCAATTTCCCAGCCATTATAAATAAAAGTATGACCCTGTTGTGCAGCTATGATCGAGTTCAACATAACTGAAAGGTCACCACTTGTAGGATTTTTCATACCTACTGGAGTATCGACACCACTCACTGTTAATCTGTGTTGCTGATTTTCGACGGAACGAGCCCCAATTGCAATATACCCTAAAACATCTGAGAGATAGGTATAGTTTTCCGGGTAGAGCATTTCATCCGCAGCGGGCATGTAAAATTCACATAATGATCTTAAATGCATTTTTCTGATGGCTTTTATTCCTTCAAATAAATCTGGCTTTTTGCTTGGGTCTGGTTGGTGCGCCATGCCTTTATACCCCTCACCCGTTGTTCGGGGCTTATTGGTATAGATTCTTGGAATAATTATAATTGAATCGCTTACTTTTTCCTGAACCCCAGCAAGTTTTTCAATATACTCGCAGACAGAGTCTTCATTATCCGCTGAACATGGACCTACTATAAGGATAAATCGATCATCCTTATCTTCAAAGATATTGCTTATTTCTATGTCTCTTTTTTCTTTAATATCTTTAATGTGCTTTGGCAAAGGAATTTGCTCTATAATCTCATCGGCAGTTGGGATTCGTTTCAGGAATTTAATACTCATTTTCATTTCTCCTTCGTAAAACCACCTATAGCTTCGCGGCATTGCTTGACTAGTATAACTTCAGTATAGAATTTTTCTCCTAGACTATCAATGTACTCAGTAAAGTATATTGTATTTGTTAAAGTAGTGCTTAATGTTACTTTTGCGATTTAGACATATTCTTAGAGAGTCTCGCACTACGTGGTGATGAACTGAGACATATCCCGGACACAACACTAAAGAGCCCTCCCACGGTAGAATGAATCTACTGAGGGAGGGCATTGACATGTTATGGGAATTTCAAAAGATCACATTTGCCGTGTTCTTATCCCCTTGTTTCGATTCGTTTTGCTCTAGTACTCGAAAACATCGATTGGAACATCAAGAGCTGAGGTGTCACCATCGATTACGATCTCTGCAACTGCCCATACATTAGGAACTACATTGCGCACGTAATACCTAGCGGTAGCTACTTTGCCGGTATAAAACTTATAATCAAAATGATCTGATCCCACGTCTTTGGCTTTTTTATCTGCCAATATAGCCTGATCAAGAATTTGGCGACCACAGAATAGTTGGGCTGTAGCCGTAAGGACACGGTGGGAATAGAGGGGAATCATGCTCATGTTAGTCTTGGAATATCCAGCCAGAGCCTTTAGCATCTCTTTGTAAGCATCAAGAGCCTTGCCCAAGTTAGCAAATTCCTTGTTTAAGGCTTCATTGCCTTTATTAG
The DNA here is from genome assembly GCF_004766055.1 of Desulfosporosinus sp. Sb-LF. Lineage (NCBI taxonomy): Bacteria > Bacillati > Bacillota > Clostridia > Eubacteriales > Desulfitobacteriaceae > Desulfosporosinus > Desulfosporosinus sp. Sb-LF. The sequence goes on from NZ_SPQR01000011.1 coordinate 12,515, forward strand.
CTTCATAGAAATCGACGATTTCCTGTACCCAAGCGCCGAATATAGAGCCACCCTTCATATTCATTTTGCGGCCAACCAAATCTAGCGACTGTATAAAGTTAGTGCCTTCCCAGATGGAGTAGATCTTCATGTCGCGAGCGATTTGGGATACGGGATACTCTTCACAGTAACCATACCCGCCATAGGATTGGATCGCTTCGCCAATGAGCCACCAGCCTTCATCCGAAGGATAGGCCTTGCAAAGTGGGGTGGCTATTTCAATCAGATCGTTGGCAGCTTGCCTTACGGCCGGATCGGGATCACGATGCCTCTGGTCAAACGCGAGATAAACCCTATACATCATGGCTCGTATGGCTTCAATATGAGCTTTACCCATCATAAGAGTGCGCTTTATATCTTCATGGTTAATGATGGCAACCCGACCAGCCTTGGGATTCGTTAGAAGGCGACCCTGAACTCTTTCTTTAGCATTATCGCGGGCATTAGCAAAGGCGTTGATAATACAGGATAGAGCCATATGGCCGGTTTCCATACGGGCCATGTTCATCATTTGGAACATCTGAGCCATACCTTCGCCCTTGCCTTCGTTTTCGCGAGGGTCAATACCCAGCAACCAGCCGCGACAATTTCCGTTTTCCCCGGCAGCTAAAGCGGCCGTGACAGAACCATGCTGTCCCATCTTATGCTCTACTCCAGTGTTCTCGAAATCGTTGTCTTCAAAGCTACCATCTTCGTTGACCCATAACTTAGGAACAACAAACAGTGAGATGCCGCTTGTACCCGGTTTGGCACCTTCAATACGAGCCAAGTAGAGGTGGATGATATTTTCAGTAAAATCATTATTTCCGCCAGTGATAAATATCTTATTCCCTTTGATTTTAAAAATCCGCGAATCGTCGGTCGGATAAGCCTTGGAAGAAATATCCCCTACATCAGTCCCAGCGCCAGGCTCGGTCAGACACATCGTTCCTGACCAGGTTCCGTCCATCATCTTAGGTAGAAACATCGCCTTCACTTTATCATCGCCAAAGCTCTGGATCAATCCGGCTGCCCCACTGGTCAGCAAAATGTAGGGCATAAAGGTTGGATTAGCAGCACCTATCAATTCCCATACGGCGGCATATAACATTTCCGGTAAGACCATAGCATCGGGTGAATTATCGATATTGCTAGTACCCCAGCCATCTTCCTGCAACTTATGGAAAAGAGGTCCAAAGCTAGGCGGGGTCGTTACTTTACCGTCATCAAAGGTCACTGGGTGAGTTTCGTTTTCATCGTTAGTCGGCTCAATGACTTCCTTGCACATTTTTAGAACGGGCTCCAGGATTGATTTAATATCATCTTTCGAATAGTAGTCAGCAAACTGCGGGTAGTTAAAAACTCCCTCAGTCGGAAGCCATTCTTGAATGATAAATTCAAAATCTCTAATATTATTCACGGCAAAATTAGAAGCCATGTTTACATCTCCTTCAGTTCGAATCGTTATTTTACACCCTTTTTAACTTCATTTACTCAAAAGAGGTAAGGCCTAAAAAACCATCACTCTCACGATAGATTTATAGAGGGGAAGCTCTATATATCTCTAGTCCACAGGGATGCCATCGCTGCTCCGCCACCTACGCAAAGCGAAGCTCCGCCTGTTGTCTTTCCAAGTCTTTCCAGTTCGTAGTAGAGACTGACAATGATGCGCAGTCCAGTAGCACCCACCGGATGTCCCAGCCCAATTCCAGAACCATTTGTGTTAATGTTGCCATCCTGCTCAAAGGTACCGATGTTCAACATAATACCTGCTTCATCTTTAATTTTTTTACCAACGCCAAGGACTTGGGCCGCAAAGGCTTCGTTAATTTCCCAGTAATCAACGTCTTCATACTTCATGCCTGCCTCTTTCAAACATTTAGGTATGGCAACCGCGGGGCCTAAACCCATGACGCGAGCTTCTACCCCTTCATCACAGACATTGATAAGTTTCATCAGAGGTTTAATTCCCAGTTCTTCAGCTTTTTTCTTAGTCATTAAGACGACTGCAGCTGCGGCGTCATTAAGACCAGAAGCGTTGGCAGCAGTGACCACTCCGTCTTTTTTAAAAGCGGGTTTAAGTTTAGCCATACTTTCGAGACTTGCTCCCCGAATAGGATGCTCGTCATGCGTGAACACGTACTCTTTCTTCCCCTTTTTGACGGGAACAGGAACAATCTCTCTCTCGAAACGACCTTCATCACTAGCCCTTACTGCTCTCTGATGGCTGAGAAGTGCTAAGGTATCGCATTCTTCTCGTGTAATTCCATACAGTTCAGCAATATTTTCAGCAGTTCCGCCCATGTGGGAACCGGCCAGTTGACAAACAAGTCCATCGGCTAACATGGCGTCCTGAAGTTTGACATCCCCCATTCTTGCACCCCATCTAGACGTCGTAGAGATATACGGGATATTACTCATACTTTCTGTACCGGTGACTAGGGCAATATCGTATTTACCCAGTTGCAGTTTCATAGCAGCAATTTCCACCGCTCTCATGGCTGATGCGCAATTCTGGTTGACCATGCAAGCACTCGATTTGGGATCCATTCCTATTTCCATAGCCACAATACGGGGTGGACAAGAGCCATTACCATGACCTAAGCACATTCCAGACACGATTTCATCCACCTGTTTCGGCTCAATTCCCGCACGCTTAATAGCCTCAGCAGCAACTATCTTTGTCAATTCATTGGCCGATACTGGTTGGAGCGAACCTCCATAAGCACCAATCGGTGTTCTACAAGCGCTAACCATTACAACATCATTAAGTTCGATTGCCATAAATCAATTACCCCTTTATTAAGTTTATACTTAGAATTTGGGTGATCTACTGTCTTAGGATATCTTGTTGGATCTTACCCAAATTTTATTGGCCTCCGCTTCTTTGATGAGTTCCTCGCGTAAATCAGGATGAGCAATATTTATCAAAGCTTCGGCTCTTTCCCACGTACTCTTTGCCTTAAGCATGGCTATACCGTATTCAGTGACCACATAATAATTGATACTCCTAGGAACGGTCACAATCGCCCCCTGCGTCAGAGTGGGCTTGATACGTGATTGCATCTTTCCCTCTTTATCCGTGAAGGTAGAGGTAAGACAGATCAGGCCCTTACCTCCCTTGGATTTATAGGAGCCATAAATATAGTCTAACTGGCCGCCGGTTCCTGAAATATGCCTAATTCCTGATGACTCTGATGCGACCTGACCAAAGAGATCCACTTCTATCGCGTTGTTAATGCAGATCATGTTGTCATTTTGACAAATTATATCTGGATCGTTAGTATAATCGACCGGGTAACTTGCACAATTTGGATTATTATTTAAAAAATTATAGAGCTTATTGCTACCCATGGCAAAGGTATAGACCATCTTACCTTTGTCTAATTGTTTGCGCAGGCCATTAATTCTTCCAGCTTCGTACATATCCACAAATGAATCTACTAGCATTTCGGTATGAACGCCTAGGTCTTTTAAATCTGATTGGGCTATCATGGCACCCACTGCATTAGGCATAGCTCCAATCCCTAACTGCAGGCAGGCACCATCCTCGATTTGTCCTAGAATTATTGAGGCGATTGTTTTATCCACATCGGATATCGATGCTGCAGGAAGCTGAATCAGGGGTCGATTGTCGCCCTGAACAAAATAGTCTATTTCGGATACATGTAAGGTCTCCCTTGAGCCACCCAGGCATCTCGGTACGGACTCATTGACTTCGGCAATCACTATTTTAGCAGCGTCACAGACAGCATGAGTAATGGAATTAGAGGTCCCCAAGTTCACATAGCCATGTTGATCGGGAGGCGTAACCTTGATCAAGGCTACGTCAACAGGGACATAACCCCGGTCATAAAAACTGGGGCCTTCGTGATAGTTGAGCGGTATATAGTTGCACAAATTTTTATCATGGAGCTTTCTACTCGCTCCACTGAAGTGCCAGTCATTATAAATGAAATGCTTTCTTTCCGGATCATTGATAACCGTTTGCGGTGGAAAAGGACAGGTAACGGTTCGAATGATGACCCCTTCTAATTCATCTTTTCTCTTGGCCAAAGCTGCATCCAACACATGAGAAGCCATCATAAATTCTCCGTAATGAACAAGATCGCCTGATTTAACAACCTTTACCGCCTCATCAGCCGAGACGAATTTGCGCTCGTACTCGCTCTTATAATCCAAGTCAACCCCTCCTTATGAATGAACGATTTCCAAGAATCCCCCGCCAAAGCTTAAGTCCCAATATTCAGTCTTTTCTTGTCAAATTCACGTTTCGAAGATTTGGACTATATCACCCTATGACCATTCTTTTCACTTAGTCTGTTCCCTTAACTATCTGTATGCGCTTGGTTGGCACCACAGAAATATTGTTCGACCAATAAATCATCCATGAATCAGTCGCATCACGCTATTTTTGCCTCTACTAGGCTGTAGCATGATTTAAGTGTTACTTACCCATAAACTTCGGTTTTCTTTTTTCAACAAAAGCACTCATTCCTTCAGACTTATCAGCGGTAGCACAGCACATCCCGAACATATCCGACTCAATGCTCATAGCAGTTTCAATATCGACCTGCAAGCCTTTATTGATGGCAAATTTGGCATAACCAACTGCAAGTGGAGCCTTGGCGGCAATTTTCCTGGCAAGTTTCTTGGCTTGGTCCATCAACTGGTCGAGAGGATAAACATGGTTGACCAAACCTAAGCGGTACGCTTCTTGGGCATTGATTACCTCGGCGGTGAACGTAAGTTCTTTAGCACGCCCTTCACCTATCAAACGCGGAAGCCTTTGTGTTCCTCCAAAGCCGGGTATAACGCCAAGCCCTACTTCAGGTAAAGCAAAAACTGCAGTTTCCGAGGCTAGTCTCATGTCGCAAGACATGGCCAATTCACACCCCCCGCCCAGTGCAAAGCCGTTGACAGCTGCGATAACAGGTTTTTCCAGAAGTTCAAACTGCCGCATTACTCGTTCTCCTAGATCTGAGAAGAATCTTCCCTCAGCTGGAGAAAGTGGAAGTATAAACGAGATGTCAGCCCCGGCCACAAATGATTTGTCCCCCATTCCAGTCACGATCATAACCTTGACGTTTGGATCCGCTTTTACCTCTTTAATAGCTTCTTCCAACTCGTATAAGGCTTCAGCGTTGAGAGCATTCATGGCTTTAGGTCGGTTAATATAAAGTATGGCTAGATCATCTTCTTTTTCCAAAATGAGGTTATCGAATTGCATAGTTAGACCTTCCCTCCGTGCGCACTCGTGTGTCGCTCGAATTATCCATCTATAGCTCGCTGATTCTACCTACTAATTGTAGTCATAGAAGCCCTTGCCAGTCTTCTTGCCTAGGTGTCCAGCCCGTACTTTTTGTCTAAATGCCAACGATGGACGGTATTTGGAATCGGCAAATTCTTTGACGAAAAATTCGCAGACTGCCAAAATAATATCGATTCCAACCAGGTCTGCCAACTCCAAGGGACCCATAGGCATTCCTGCACCCAGTTTCATAGCCTTATCGATTTCTGCAGCTGAAGCGATACCTTCCTGGAAAACGTTAGCAGCTTCATTTATATAGGGAACCAAGATACGGTTAACAATGAAGCCAGGACTTTCTTTAGCGAGTACTGGTTCTTTGCCAATTTTCTTGGCCAATTCTATGACTGTTTGCACAACATCTTCGGTTGTTACAACGCCCGGAATTACTTCCACTAATTTCATCATGACTACCGGATTGAAGAAATGCATTCCCAACACTTTGTCAGGTCGGTTGGTAGCTGCCGCGATTTCCGTAATACTTAGCGCTGAGGTATTGGTCGCTAAAATGGCATCAGCCTTACAAATATCACCCAGTTGCTTTTGGACTTTTTTCTTTATCTCAATGTTCTCTACAATCGCTTCGATGACAATATCGACATCGCTAAAATCGTTAATATCTGTACTGCTTACGAGCAGAGCCTTATAATCAGCTACGGTTTCGGCGGTCAATTTCCCTTTTTCCACCGCTTTAGCCCATGCTTTGTTTAACCCATTAACGGCCTTTTCCACTATTTCTGGTACTACATCTATTAAAACCACACTATATCCTGCTTGAACGCTTACTTGAGCAATTCCCGCGCCCATGGTGCCAGCCCCTAATACGCCGATTTTCTTAATTTTCACCATTCTCCTCCTCTACATCCTTGATAGAAACGTAGCCTCCTAGCGTGTTACCTCTCACCTCCTTAGCTCTTCTTGTACAGTTTATTAAGCAATAAGCATGCCAACCACGCCAAGATTATTTTAAAAAGCTAAAAAGCCGTATTCTCGGCCATGCGAAGATACGGCTTAGCATTAATTCAGAGATAATAAATTGCTAGGGTCCCAAAATGAGACTATTTTTATCAGAACCAGGGTTGCAAAAAGCGACTATAGTACCAATCGCCGCTATGATAGGCTAAGGAAACCGAAAGAAAAATATAAGTTTGTAATGTTGAAAATTGGGGATAAAGCCCTTAGTAATCAGAGATTAAATTATACTTTCTTAATTTACGGTACAAAACCGATTTATTTAGACCTAGAATTTTAGCGGTTTGAGCCTTGTTATTGTAAGTATTCTGTAAAACCCTCCGGATGGTTTCCTCTTCCAGTTTTCCCACCGCTTCACCGAGGTTATCAACGCTCTTAACGCTAATGGGCTCGATGCTTGGCACAGGTCGCAACACTGTTCTCGATAACGAAGGAAAAAACTCAGGGGTAAGACAAGAGTCTTGATTCAAGTCTGCCAGGTTAATGGCCCTCTCCAGTAAATTTTCCAACTCCCGTACATTACCCGGCCAATCATAGCTACAAAGTAGCTGTAATGCTTCTTCAGATACGTTCTCTACTTGGGTATGTAAACGCTGGTTCAATTTAGGCAAGAGGTAGTTTATCAATAAATAAATATCCCGCGGTCGTTTACGCAGGGATGGAACATTTAGAGTTACCACATTCAAGCGATAATAGAGATCTTCTCTGAATGTACCTTTTTTCATCATCTCTTCCAGATTACGGTTGGTGGCTGCTATTACTTGAACATCCACCCGAATGGGTTTGGTCCCTCCCACCCGCTCAACTTCACGCTCCTGCAAAACGATGAGCAATTTGGCTTGCATGGCCAGAGGCATATCCCCAATTTCATCCAGAAATATCGTACCATGGTTGGCTATTTCAAATTTGCCCAGTTTTCCTCCCTTCCGCGCTCCCGTAAATGCTCCTTCTTCATAGCCAAACAACTCTGATTCCAAAAGATTGTCCGGCAACGCAGCGCAGTTCACCCTAACAAAGGGGCGATCCTTCCGCGGACTGGCCTGGTGAATGGCATTGGCGAAAAGTTCCTTGCCTGTACCACTTTCCCCCATGATTAGAACCGTCGATCCAGTATTCGAAGCTCGCTGGGCTATGGATTTTACATTACGAATGGTTTCATCCTCACCTACAATATTATTGAAACAATATTTAGAACTATATATACAACTGACTACATCCTTATATACAGTCAGTTCTCTTTCTAACTCTTTCAACTTTTTGGAAAGAATTTTTGCTCCCGCAGCTCCTAACACTAGGCTTTGCCCCATGGCTCCGATCAGTTTTTCATCTTTATATAAAGGCATACGAAAGACAATGGTATCATGACCATTTACCGGCCAATAATCAGCTAGATGTACCCCTCTGGTCCTTAATACCTCCGGAAGTCTAGAGTGAGGCGTAACCTCTAAGATGTGCTTGTTCAATACATCTTCTTCCTTCAGACCCAGTATTTCTAGATAGGTCTTGTTAACTTTGCTAATTCTGCCCAAGGTATCGACCAAAATGATTCCAATGTAGGGATTTTCCAGAATTCCATCCAAAATCTCAATAAATACCTCGTTTTTCAAGTCTTCCATCGGTCTACCCCCTCGTATCTTCTCCGATTCGTCCAACAATCACTTAGACATGCAAATGCATTATTAGCGTTATACAGTATTCAGGAAATGAGCGTTGTGAGAAATAATATATGAATTCAGTTAATTATCATTTAGTCTATTTTACCCTAGACTTATATCTCTATATAATTTGACAGAAATGCAATACATTCCTCTATTTATTCATGATTAATCTTGAACTATATATCATAAAGATCCATTCATTCAAGATAAATAACATAGAAACTGATCATAATCTCTTAGAGACATTATATATTTTTAACCAATATATTCCGTACCAGTATGCAGCCCTAACCATTAAAGAGTTTCACCCTAGCGACAGCGCCCATGCAGTCGCACCAAAAAAGCACAACCTCCTAAAAATTAGGGCCGTGCTTGAACCGTTGTGCAAATACCCTTGTGCCGTTGTTTATAATATCTTAGACTTCATTGAAAGATTAAATCGACCTTAAAGAGATCCGTTGCATCCTCGGTTCAAGATCTATTTACCTATTAATTGACTCTCGACATTAAAAATAATCTCACAATCACAAATCCCACCATTTTTCCTAAGCACCTCTAAAATCTCGTTTATTTTTCCACGACTGAACTGCATCTGAGTAAGTATTTGACGGCTCAGGCGGAGGGTATGGTCGCATGTTAATCCTGAGAGTTTTTCATTCAACCTATAAAAAAACATTCTATGAAAAAGAAGGCTCAATAAATCAGAGTCCTTGTTTAAACTTGCCTTCTCATAGTTATACAGAGAGTCATAGTCTAGAGTTATTGTTTGCAATCCTGAGATAATTCTACGATTTACTTCTTCTTTAATTAATTTTCGGTCTTTTAATACTTCATTTTCTGGGGTTACTTGTTCTCTGAGCTCTCTTCGTTTTTCTTTCTTGGCTATTTTTTTACCCCTAGCTAATGGCATGAATATTGCCCCCTGTTTGTTTAGTTGGTGTACCTCATTATATAGGTACTATGAAGTATCATTTGTCCAAAGTCCTATTATAATACTTACTTCGTTGGTTAAAAAAATGAAAGCAGATTTTCATGGGAGCAACATTTAACATCTTCAATTAAAGGATATCCTGGTAAAAAAATCCCTTTGACCTATAGCATATTTTTGTGTATACTAATAATCGTCTGTTGGAGATAATCAGCTGAGTTGCTAGAGCCCCTGCCATACAAGCATAATAAGGTTTTTATCTCAAATGGGTAGGTGGCCGAGTGGTTAAAGGCGACAGACTGTAAATCTGTTCCGCGAGGTACGATGGTTCGAATCCATCCCTGCCCACCAAAACGGGCCATTAGCTCAGTCGGCTAGAGCACCTGACTTTTAATCAGGGTGTCCCGCGTTCGAGTCGCGGATGGCCCACCAATCAATTTGCGGGTGTAACTCAGTGGTAGAGTGTCACCTTGCCAAGGTGAAAGTCGCGAGTCCGAATCTCGTCACCCGCTCCAAAAACGCGCTCGTAGCCCAGCTGGATAGAGCGTCTGACTACGAATCAGAAGGCCGGGGGTTCGAATCCCTCCGAGCGCACCAAGATTTCCAGTTCAATCGAGGTTAATGGCATTATCAAATGCGGGAGTGGCGAAATTGGCAGACGCGCACGCTTGAGGGGCGTGTGGGTAACACCGTACGGGTTCAAGTCCCGTCTTCCGCACCAACTTTAAAGGATTTGGAGAAGTACTCAAGTGGCTGAAGAGGACGGTTTGCTAAACCGTTAGGGTGGGTAACTGCCGCGAGGGTTCAAATCCCTCCTTCTCCGCCATCATACATTCCTCGATAGCTCAATGGTGGAGCAACCGGCTGTTAACCGGTAGGTTGTAGGTTCGAGTCCTACTCGGGGAGCCATGGCAGGGTAGCCAAGTGGTCTAAGGCAAGTGGTTCATACCCGCTCATTCGAGGGTTCAAATCCCCCCCCTGCTACCACATATGCGGGTGTAGCTCAATGGTAGAGCACTAGCCTTCCAAGCTAGCTACGTGAGTTCGATTCTCATCACCCGCTCCATCATCAATATTCTCGCTCATGACAAAATAACAATTTTATAAGATACTTGAAAACACCCTATTGAAATCAATAGGGTGTTTTTTGATAACTATGAAACGAGAAAGACATGCGTTCCGGTCCCATTTCTAGCCAATAGATCTAATTGCTTCAATGATCCGTTTGATCTTAGTTTCATCTTTCAAGCCGTCAGTTTCGGCACCGCTGCTTACATCCACGCCAAAGGGATGACATTCCTCAACTACCTGAGCGATATTGCCACTTTCCAACCCGCCAGCTAGAAAAAACGGTTTATGCAGCGTAGGAATTAATGCGCGATCGAAGGTTTTTCCGCTGCCGCCGTATAGCCCTTTTTGGTAAGTGTCCAGTAAAAGCAGGTCGCAGGACAGCTTCTGTGCCTGAAGAATCTGTTCCGTACTCTGTACTCGTATTGCTTTGATCACGAAGCACGTGGTTTTCTGTTTGAGCGCCCGGATATACTCTTCGGTTTCATTGCCGTGAAGCTGTACTACTTCGATGACTCCCGTCTCACATAGTTCGATAATGGATTGCACCAGTGCATTAGTAAAAACGCCCACTGATTTAATATGAGGATCTAACCCAGCTTTGAGATGGCGCGCCTGTTCAGGCGTCACCTGCCGGCGGCTGTTTGCAAACACAAAACCAATATAGTCAGGCCGCCATCGGTTGACGGCGGCGATGTCCTCTTCCCTTGTTAGTCCGCAAAGTTTGATTTGTGTCATAGGGCTCCTCCCCGCAGTTCTTCGAGCATTTTCCCCTTGTCCGGACTGCGCATCAGGGTTTCCCCGATCAGCACGCCGTTGACGTTGGACTGACGTAGTACATCTATGTCTGCAGCTGTTTGAATTCCGCTTTCCGCCACAAAGAGGATGTTTTCTGGAACGAGTTTTCGAAGGGCCATGCTGTTGCGGATATCCACGGTGAAATCCTTGAGATTGCGGTTGTTAACCCCGATTATTCGCGCCCCTGCTTCAAGGGCTGATTCAATTTCCCTCTCGTCGTGAGCTTCTACCAGCGCGGACAGACCAAGATCGTCACAGAATGAAATATAGTCGCGGATGGTCTGTGTGTCGAGTAGGGCACAAATGAGAAGGACTGCAGACGCACCGATTGTTTTTGCCTCATAGATCTGATAAGCATCCACCGTAAAGTCCTTGCGCAGGACAGGAATGGAAACCGCTTTTTGTATTTGAAAAAGATAGTCATCTCTACCTAAAAAATAGTCTGGCTCAGTTAGCACGGAGATTGCGGCGGCTCCAGCCTGCTCATAGTCTTTGGCAATTTGAAGGTAAGGGAAATCTTGTGCGATTAGCCCTTTGGAAGGGGATGCTCTTTTGACTTCACAGATGAAATTGATGTCCTGTCTATGCAACGCCTTTTCAAACGGAAAGCCTGTCTCTGAACCAATGTTTCTGGCTGCTTTTTTGATTTTTCTAAGAGGGATCTGTGCTTTGTTCTGCTCCACCCTAGTACGGGCGGAAGCTGCAAGTTTATCGAGTATCATGGCTGCACCTCATGGGTCAGTTTGGAAAACTCAGCCAGTTTGGCAGCAGCTTTTCCGCTGTTGATCAGTTCCTCTGCCCTTTGGATGCAGTCCTCGACAGTGCAGTTGTCAATGCCAAGATAGAGCGCCATAGCTGCATTGAGCACCACTACATCACGTTTTGCTCCCTTTTCCTTGCCGCTTAGAATGTCCCGTGTAATTTGGGCATTGTCTTCAGGCATGCCGCCCGCCAGATCCGGTAACTTGCAGCGATTAAACCCAAACTGTTCAGGAGTGATATCGTAGGTCGTTAGTTCACCATGGCGAATCTCGCAGACGTGAGTTTCACCGGTGAGTGTCACCTCGTCCATGCCGTCACAGCCGCTGACCGCTAAGCCGCGCACCACGCCAAGATTCGAAAGCACTTGGGCAAGCGGTTCCACCAGCTTCCGATCGTAAACGCCCATGAGTTGCATGGTGGCTCCTGCTGGATTAGATAGTGGTCCCAAAACGTTGAAGATGGTACGCACTCCCATCTCCCGGCGAACTGGTGCTGCGTATTTCATAGAAGAATGATAGAGCTGAGCGAACATAAAGCAGATGTTACTGTGCTCCAGGATTTTTTCACTCTGTTCGGGGGAAAGGTTCAGGTTGATTCCAAGACACTCTAGTACATCAGCCGCGCCGCTTTTGCTTGATACGCCACGGTTGCCGTGTTTTGCCACTGGTACCCCGCCTGCCGCGACCACAAAAGCAGATGTAGTGGAGATGTTGAAGCTACCCACCCCATCGCCGCCTGTTCCGACAATGTCGATGACCTTGCGCACCGGGTTAATCTTCAGCCCATTTTCACGCATGACGGTCGCGCAGGCCGTAATCTCATCGACTGTTTCTCCCTTCATCCGCAGTATGGCCAGTAAGGCACCCATCTGAGCTTGGGTAGCTGTACCGTCCATCATTTCTCTCATAACCACTTTTGCGGTCTCAAAGTCAAGATCTTTTCCATTTAGTACTTCTTGTATTGCTTGCTGTATCATTTTCATTTTCCTCCTTATAATTCCAAAAAGTTTTCTAGAATTACATGCCCCATCGGGGTCAGAATGGATTCTGGATGAAACTGCACCCCGTAAACGTCATAGTCTTTATGTTTAACTGCCATAACTTCGCCTAGTTCGTCCTCTGCGATTACTTGCAGCTGAGTGCTCATCGTCTCTTTCCGAGCGATCAGGGAATGGTAACGTGCCGCGTCGATCTGTTGCGGAAGCCCTCGGAAGATGGAAAAGGTGTTGTCAATTTGGATGTGACTTTTCTTTCCGTGCATGAGTTGTCTTGCGTGACAGATTTCGGCTCCGTATACTTCACAAATCCCTTGATGTCCTAGACAGACCCCGAGGATCGGGGATTTTCCTGCCAGCTTACGGACGACATCTTCGCAGACGCCGGCGTCTTTCGGGTAGCCCGGCCCGGGTGAAAGAATGATGTGGGAGGGATTTAGAGCTTCGATCTCTTCAACCGTCAGTTCGTCGTTTCGTACAACTCGAATATCTGAGTTAATGCCGCCTGCAAGCTGGACCAGATTATAGGAAAAGCTGTCGTAATTGTCGATCAGTAAAATCATTAGTCATCCACCTCCCCTGCATTGCGGATGGCATTCATCACGGCCAGCGCTTTATTGGCGGATTCCTCATACTCGTTTTCGGGTATGCTGTCCGCCACAATGCCGCCGCCTGCCTGAACATATACTTTTCCATCTTTCTTTACAGCCATGCGAATGGCAATACAGGTATCCATATTCCCTGTGAAATCCAGATATCCCAGCGCACCTCCGTAGATTCCGCGGGGTTCCTTTTCCAACTCCTCAATAATCTCGCACGCCCGGATCTTCGGTGCGCCGGAAAGAGTACCTGCAGGTAACACTACCTCAATGGCGCTGTATCCGTCACGTTCGGGCAGAATGTTGCTTTCTACCCGAGAACAGATATGCATGATTTTTGAGTAACGGTGAATCATCATATATTCCGTGACCTCGACAGAAGAGTACTCAGAAATTTTCCCCAGATCGTTTCTACCCAAATCTACCAGCATATTATGTTCAGAAAGTTCCTTTTCATCAGCCAAAAGCTCCTGTTCCAGTTTCTTGTCCTCTTCCTCCGTTCTCCCCCTCGGGCGGGAGCCCGCCACTGGAAAAGTAGTAAGCCGACCATTTTGCAAGCGCACAAGCGTCTCAGGAGATGAACTCATAATCTCATCTCCGTCGATATTCATATAGACCATATAGGGGGAGGGATTGGTCGTTCTCAATACGCGGTAAGCATTCATGAGGCTTCCTCTGTAAGGCGTGACAAACTGCCTGGAGATAACAGCCTGGAAGATGTCCCCATCCCTGATGTATTCTTTTACCCGCCCCACGATGGAGCAGTATTCTTGTTTGCTCATATTGCAGGTAAATTGCACATTTTTTTCACTCTCGAGTTTTGGCAACGGCTGTGTATCACGTATGATGCCAGCGATGACTTCGAGTTCAGCCATAGCCCGTCCGTAGTTTTTCAGGACATTGTCAGTTCTCATATTGACTACAATGCAGATCTTTTGTTTTAGATGATCATAGGCGATCACCTTGTCAAACAGCATAAGATCAAAATCGTTACAGTCGCCTCGTTTTATATTTAATTTCGGTTCCGTATAACCAATAATGGCATAAGCGAAATATCCTACAAAACCTCCAGTAAAGGGTGGCATATCAGGCATCTTCGGGGATTTATAGTCCTTCTGAATTTCCCGCAGCACTTCCAAAGGGTTATTGGTTTGTATTCTGGTGATATCACCATTCCGCTCGATCGTAACCATTTGTTCCTTACAGGACACTCGCATCAGCGGATCGAATCCCAGAAAGGAGTAACGACCCCACTTTTCTCCCCCCTCTACGCTTTCCAACAGATAGTAGCGTTTGCTAATACCGGACAACTTGCGCAGCAGTGTAATAGGAGTGATAATATCAGCATAGATTTCCCGACATATGGGTATTATGCTGTACTCCTTAGCTAATGTCAGTATTCTTTCACAATCCGGTTTATTCATCATCTTCACCTTATTTCATCGATTACCCTTATTTCAGAAGATAATAGGATGAAACTCCTTCTTTTCAGATTTTAAAGGGTTTTTGAGCAATAAAAAAAGCTATTGCCCCCGTTAAGGGACAAAAGCTTTTAGCTTCTGCGATACCACCCAAATTGGTAAATAAATTACCCACTCGTTTTACACACTATCATGCGCACCCCACTGATAACGGGAGGGTTCCCGTCGACGTCTACTCCCTTTCGGTTTCAAGTCGCCCTCGCAAGTCCATTCAGTGAATTCCTGTATACCGCCTTCCCACCAACCGGCGGCTCTCTGTAATACGTTCCTAAACCTACTTGTCTTGCTCATCGGTTTATATATTTAGTTTTTCGGATTATAAAGCGTATTTGACGCATTAAAAAAGCCTTTGCCCCTGTCAAGGGACAAAAGCTTTTAGCTTCTGCGATACCACCCAAATTGGTAAATAAATTACCCACTCGTTTTACGCACCATCATGCGCACCCCACTGGTAACGGGAGGGTTCCCGTCGACGTCTACTCCCTTTCGGTTTCAAGTCGCCCTCGCAAGTCCATTCAGTGAATTCCTGTATACCGCCTTCCCACCAACCGGCGACTCTCTGTAATACGTTCCTAAACCTACTTCTCTTGCTCATCGGTTTATCTAATGTAATAAAGAATAAACGTTATAGCATTATTTGTCAACCTATTTTCAACTTTTATGATGCAATTTTAACGCAGGGCTCCGCACAATTTCCCCGGATATCTGTGCGAATTTTTCATGGCTTAATGTGCCTGGAAGTAATCTTTTGAAACATCACCAATAGCCCAACGCTAAGTCTATAAATAGAATCAATGTTGAGATTGCCCTCCGCAGACGAATCGAAAAAAACGTTAAGCTTGGATTCTAGTTCCTCTTCTGGTTTAGTGTAACAAAGGAGCATTGGAAGCTTTGGGAGAGGGTGTAACACAAGGGAAATATCAGAAGAGAAACTAGTCTCCACTGGCTTTCCGCTAAAAATACAAATCATGTCCTTAATAAGATCAGGATGGTTATCAGTAAGTTGTTTTAAAGGTTTTTCAAACTTATGTTCGAAATATGAATCCCATATTGTCTTATTACTAAGTTCCCTGAACGGAACCCATTTCATGGAAAGATCATTTCCTGCACTGTCAATAATATAGTTGAGTAATGGTACCGTCACCCATTCATTAATATGGCAGTCAGATGTAATATTCCCCTCAGGATCAACCTTAAAGTCCTTTCCAAGACACTTAATGGTCAACTTATTACCAGAAAGCGTAGCCCCCAATCGTTCCACAGATGCAGAAAAATCAATGGTAGCAACTTTTCGTTTCAACGGCTCGAGTATTTGCTTCAGTTGCTCCTCAGGGGTCGCTTGTTTGATAATTTTCCCATCAAGTTCCTCAATGATCTTGCTCTCCATATGAGGGCATTCGTTGAGCCGTTTTTCTCCCTTTATTACCGCAGCGGCAAACGCCAAGCAGGTCGCCACCCCACACAGTTTACAATTTGTTTTTGGAAGTAACTTGTAAATTTCCAGAGGATTATCTAGTTGTGACATATCGCATTACCCCTTCCAATAGATTCACTGATAAAGCATTTGGGGCATAAAACTTTGTTATAATTCAACGCTAAACGTCTGACAGCGCCAGCGGGGTTGCTTAGCTTGTGTTAACGATTATGAGTAAATATTAAGTCATCTAGGGCACGTTTGGGCACATGATGAATTCCTTGCTGATCTCTCCAGTATTTTATGTCTCCGGATTCACCTAATTTTTCTATGACTACCACCTCTTTTGGTTTACCCAAAGCAATCACAGATACGATTTCAAAATGACCGGGTAAGTTCAGTTCTTGGGCTAGAGCGACACGATCAATCGCATTAAATTGGCAGCCTCCTAACCCTTTTTCGGTTGCACCCAACAAAATGCTCTGAATGGCAATTCCATGGTCCCAGAAGAAACCTTTACTGATTTTTTGATCATGAAGCACGATCACGTAGGCACTAGGCCTCTCCCCTTCTTCTGGCCCGTCCCAGTCTTTTAAGTAACCAGCCCATTTTAATGTTTTGAAAATCCGTTGATTTGTTTCGAGCCTTTGAGATAAAAAGAACTTTAACGATTGGTGGTTCCCACCTGTTGAAGAAAGTCTTGCAAGATCAATAAGTTCTCTTAAGGTCTGCTGACTGACATCTACGTCTTGATAAAATCGGCGATAGGTCCGGTTTTTTTCAATAAGTTCACGAATCATTATCATAGTCCTCCTTGTTTAGCCAAGAGTTACATTTTACATTATTTCTTAGCTTTTGCCTTGAAACCCAAAACCTGCTAAGAGACCCATACTAATATGACTCTTTAGCAGGTTATCTTAAGTCACTCACAAGTTGAAGTAAACTCATTGGGGTTCCGACGTCTAACCTCCCCAATTCAGGGCTACCGAGAATCTGAGCATTTTCATGAGTGGCCATTCGGTAGACTTCCAACTTCGGAATCCCGGCTTGAACCATCCAGTCCATTTCATCATAAAAGCTCTGTGCGTGCGGTACTCGATAAGCACCAGCATCTGTGCCTACACCCAGTCGGACTTTTAAATGATAGGCCTCGCGGATTTTAGTAAGTTGCACCTCCAGAATGCGTTTCAACGTATCGATTTCATGGGAAGAGTAACGATCCGTGGGATATTTCAAGAGATTTCCGATTGGTGCGACCGTTGGGACCCAGGCAATTCCTTTTTCTTTCATACGCTCAAGTTGTCCGGTCTTCATATAATATCCGTGTTCAATCGAATCAACCCCAGCCGTTATGGCCACGGAAATTCCCTCTTCCCCACTAGCATGAGCCATGACGGGTATTCCACGTTTATGAGCCGCCTCGACGACCTCTCCTAACTCCTCAACCGTCCATTGAGTTGGACCTACCCCCTGAAAATCATCAAACTTGATCAATCCTGTCACGACGACTTTGAGTTGATCTATGCCTTGGCCGAAGAAATCAATCTCCTTCTCCCGCCACTCTAAAAGATCTTTGAAGCCACGACCCAAAAAACGACCATACATTCCCGCTCGATTCACAGCCTCATGTACAGATATGACCCTAGGTCCAGACCATACTCCTTCCTTGACCTTTTTTTTTGCCCTCCAAGAAAAGCCGGGTAAGTCACCACCATCTCGAATAGCCACAATTCCCATCTCAAGATAATGCTGCAAAAAACCCTTGATGTTTTCCTCAATCAAGAAAGGCTGAGCCCAATTCTCCAAGCACTGATAAAAATCTAGGCTATCTAACGCTAAATGCACATGGGCATCTATCCATCCAGGCAACAGGAAATAGGAATCCCAAAGCAGTGTCGTTTTAGGGTAACTTTCTAAATGGTCTAAAGGCTGCAAGGAGTTGACCTTACCCTCCTTCCATTTCAGAAGCACCGATTGGGAGCACAAGCCCAGCTCGGGGCTCCAAAACCCTGCGACGACCGCTTCTCCTTCATAAGGAATCTCGAAAAATTTTTGTTCTGCACTGCACGAAATATTCATTACCCTATACGTCAAGCGTGTATTTCAAGGTTGTTGTTATAACATCCATGTTCATAATCTGCTTCCTTTCATGAGCGTAAAAATCTCTCAACTATCCCCTTGATTTTTCATAGGTAGACCCAATGCCCTTTGCCATGCTCCCTTCCATCATAGATATCTCAGATGGATAGAGATGGCTCCCTAAATAAAGGTATTCGCCATATACTTCAATTTTCCTACTCATTTTTCTATTAAAACCTGCTTTTGTGTGGGCTCTTAATTAGATGCGAGTATTCGGTTGTTTTTCTGATTGGTGAACCTGCTTCACTTGATGATTCAATGGGGGTTCATGAATTGTGCTGAATTAAAAGTAATCTGTAAGGGGTGGAATACATGTCCGAACAATCGATCTTATCGTTAACCAATCTAGATAAACAATATGCACAATTTCTCACCTCAAGATTAATGATAAAGACTTCCCTAATATAAGAATCAAAACTTTAATGATTTTTGATGTTTTTGATAAAGAGCCACCATTTTAAACGTGGCTTTTATCCCACAGTCTCGTCGTCTTATTTTTTCGTACCCGTATAAATGAAGACCGCATCTCTTAGGAATTCTGCAGCGCCCGGTTGTTTTTCATCATAGTATGCCGTAAATCTTGGATCATCCACATACATTTGAGCAAGTCCAGCATGGGCGTCTTTTGAATAGCTATCCCAATAATAGCATAGCCACTGACGATGGAGATCTGCTGTTTTTTGAGCGAGTTTTCCAGCAGGGTCGCCCGTTTTAAAAGCAGAATGTAGGGTTTCGATAACCTCATTAGCAAGCTTCGTTACTTCGTCGTATTGCTCTCGCGACATACTCGCAACTTTTTGATTTGACTTCTTAATCGTTTCATCGTCATATTTCTCGCGAATTTCCTTGCCATACTTTGCTTCATTGTCATCCACGAGTTTTTGCTTAAAGCCTTCAAATTTTTCTTTATTCGACATGATAATTCTCCCTTCGGTTAGCGAAATAGTCTTATCAATATTGGAAAGTAACACATTCAACTGCACTCTTTTTTCAAGAAGCTTCTCACGATGTTCTCTCAGTGCCTTTGCACCGTCGAAAGAAGGTGCTGTCATAATAGCTTTAATAGTTTCTAAGCCCACGCCTAACTCTCTATAAAAAAGAATTTGTTGCAACCGATCAACTTCAGCTTGACCATAAATTCGATACCCTGACGAGCTAATTCTTGCCGGCTTAAGAATTCCTATCTCGTCATAATATCTCAGAGTACGAGTACTTACACCCGCCATTCGACCTAATTTTTGCACCGTGTATTCCATGTGATCACCTCCTGACAAAATTACTATACACCTTTACGCTGCGTCAATGTAAAGAGGTGTTTTAGATGTTTCTTTAAACTTAAGAGAAATTGACTTTTAATAAGGATTCGTTTATAGGTAAAAAGTATGATAGATTAGTCTTTCCTAATATGGCTTCTAAGAAATCCGCCCAGAACCGGGCGGAAAACAAGTTTGCAAAGACAAAACCGCTGGCATAAAGTCCAGCGGTCTACTTCTAATTCTCCACTCCTAAGGATTCACGCAATAACTGCCAAGCTCCTTGCCGAAAGGGCGTTGTTAAAACTCCCAAGGATGCCATTATACAATCTTTATCTAACAACATAGCTATGCTCCCTTGAGGAAATAAATCATCCTTCATTCCTTGAATGCTTCCCCTCATAATTTCAAGGCCATTCGGTAACTGAGTCAGTGCCACACCTGTTCCAACGATCCATCGAATCTTTGTTAAATCCCGTCCCGCGACGCTCGTAACTTTACCACCCGCCTCATTATCATTATAAGATCGTCCACTATGCCGTTGTAACACAATGGTCACTGCCGCTGCAGTTAACTCCGCGCTAAGGGCTATTTCTTCCGGCGTCTCAGGCCTAGATTTTAAGAGTTTTTCCCAGTCTTGACCATGATGCTCCTTAATCTTATTTTCACCTATGAGTTTAACTAACGCCAAAGCGTTAATAAAAATGCCTAGATCTTCTCCTACCGTTCGTTGCGCTAATGGTTCCGACATCAAGGTTACCGAGTATACATCCGTAGATTCACTTCCAACATCAAGGACTAAGACATCTCCTACTTCTTCATAAATCAGTTGAACAGCCTTCATGATTGCTCTTGGAGTTGGCAATATCCTACCAGTGACAATCTGCAAACTATCCTGAATTTCCAGAGCATTAAGAGTATTTTGTCCATTGCCCTCCTGAACGTTGCGCCATGTCGATGCCGAACTCGTAGCATAAAATGGAATTTTACCTAAAGAACCAACTGGCCCAATATCTTTTTCTAAATCTGTTACAGCCAATCTTATTCCAATTTCGACATCCCCATCGAGTAGTGTCGTCGGAGAAACCCCTTGGCCAAGTAACCTAGGATTCTCCGTATCTAAATCACTAAAGGCATTTACAACCGTCATCTCACTCCCAATTTCGGACACTAAAACCTTTTGCATATTTCTTCTCCCTCACTTTGGCAATTTCTAGGTAGATATTATAGTGCCCTGAAAATTAAAAAGCTTGCAAATACTATTAAAGACTGTGAGGATGCCATTCTTGACTTTTCGAGCGCCTTTTGCGCGGTGTAAACCAATTTTAATATAAAATTCCAGGAAAGTTTATAACCGGTATTTTATCCAACAACTTGTACTATTTTTCTAGGTAGTTAGCATGTATACTTCACTTTGCGGGCCTTGAAAGCAACTAGTAACATGAAAGGGGTCTTTCAAGTGAAAAAATGCATTATTTTAATGACGTTAGTCTTAACAACTATAATCTCCTCATCTTCAGTAACCCAAGCCGCAACATTAACGGTTGGGACAACCGGTACGGAAATCCGCATTTTGCAATCAGAGCTCCAAACCTTAAATTATGATCTTGGGTCAGTGGACGGTATTTACGGAAGTAAAACCAAAGTTGCTGTTCAGAAGTTTCAACAGGATAACCATTTATTAGCAGATGGAATTGCCGGGCCACAAACACAAGAAGCCTTAAAAAAAGCAACTATTTCACCTCAGGAAAAAACTACTACGCAAATCATTAGTACTGCCAAAGGTTTCTTAGGCGTTCCCTATAAATGGGGAGGCACTACTCCTGAGGGCTTTGACTGCTCTGGCTTTACACGTTATGTTTTTGCTAGCCATAATATTTCTTTGCCACGTGTTAGCCTTGATCAATACGGAGTCGGTACCCCAGTGGCCTTTAGCGATCTCATTCCAGGTGACCTGGTTTTCTTTAACCTTACCTCTGGAACGCAAATTAGTCATGTAGGCATCTATATTGGGAATAATCAATTCATCAGTGCAACTAGTAGTAAGGGAATTGCTATTTACAGCTTTACTCCTTATTGGGCCAACGTATATGTCGGGGCCAAACGTATGTTGTAAAGCCCATTACCTGAAATAAATTCAGAAGACATGCTCTAAGATATTAGAAACTTTAGCAGGCAGCATTTACCCTCTCTTTAATTTTTTAGAAGAGGCCCATAATCCATTTTAGTAGTGGATTATGGGCCTCTTACATCAGTTTTAATTCACCCTTGTCATAAACTTCAAGAGCTTTAACCTTTATATAAAATTATCTCATCAGAATTTGTCGTAGACCAAAATTTGTTCTACGGGAAAACGGCCACTTCCATGAGCCGGCTCTGAAGCATAGCCCAACGTGACCAATAAAGTAGGAATATATCGATCGGGAATTTCTAATATAGTCCGGACGGCTTGAGAATCATAGCCGGACATCGGGCAAGAATCAATCCCTTCCGCTTTGGCAGCAAGCATCAATTGCATCGCCGCATACGAGGAATTCTGAAGGGCGAGTTGAACGCCCGCATTTGGAACATTATCGTAGACGTTTTTAATATTATCCATGATATTTTTCCCGGCTGATTCAGGCATATATCCAGCATTTACCGCCGCCGAGTATATTCCCTCAGCGTTCAAGTTGGCTTGGGTATCTCCTAAGATGACGATAGAAGCTGCCGCATCTTTTACTTGCTGTTGGCCATAGGCTGCTTCACATAATTTGTCCTTGAGTCTTTGATCCTCCACTACAATGAATTTCCAATGCTGGAGATTCCAAGCAGATGGAGCACTACCGGCAACTTGAATGATCTTTTTCAATACGTCCCTTGTAATTTTCTGATTCGTATACTTTCTTACAGAATGACGTTCATACATAATATCAACGATTGACGGGGTTGACATGTTTTAACTCCTCCTTGAGATTTCTCGTCGAAAAAACCTTTCTATAGTCTTCCATCGTTTGTCAGATTTAATGCTTAAATATTCATAACTAGGGACGTATCAGCGGTTTATATTGATGAGTGAGCTTCTTATTGGCTTCAAAAATCTAGTGGTCACTTTGCTTTCGAGTAAAGACCCTTGTATACTATATTTCAATACAACTGTACTCAAAGCGGTAAGGTTTGAGCATCGACGAAACAATTCTTCTTTGAACCGGATCAATTTAGAAATGGTGCGCTAATCGCTGTTTACTACGGAGTCAGTACATACATAGACGATTAAATGTTAAACAAAAGGAGAGTGGTGTTATGTCTAAATTCAATGAACTCAAACCAGAACAATTTGAGCAAAGTCCGTTTAAGCTTATAGGTAAAGATTGGATGCTCATTACCGCCGAAAAGGATGGAAAGGTGAACACAATGACAGCCTCGTGGGGCGGTTTTGGTGTAATGTGGAATAAAAATGTCGCCTATATTGTAATCCGTCCACAGCGCTTCACCAAGGAATTTATAGATAATTCCAACACATTTTCATTAACGTTTCTTGATAACAGTTTTAAAAAACAGTTAGGTTATCTTGGGACTGTATCGGGCAGAGATGAAGATAAAATCGGAAAATCGAACTTAACAATTCTCCATATGGACGATACTCCGTATTTTGAAGAAGCAGGTATAGCGATTTTCTGCAAAAAATTATATGCGCAAGAGTTCAAACCAGAGTCCTTCATAGCCCAAGAACTAAACAGAGAATGGTATCCGGATGTTGATCATCACACTTTATATATTTCCGAAATCACAAAAATACTTGTGAAGGAGTAACAAAGTAGCTGATGCCAGCACTAAAGGACATAAGTCGATTCCGACAACTTATTTTATGAAAAGGGGCTGTAACTTAACTGTTACAACCCCTTTTGTTCGAGAATTTCGTCGTTTCAATGCCAATTTATCATCTTATAGATGTTGTTCTTCGGTATACTTACCTAATGCGATAAATACGTAAAAGTGCTATCCAAGGTCTGTAAGCTCATAGTTCTCGATCGTGCGTATTTGAAAATCCCAACGTATCGCCTCTCGATTAGTGACAGCCTCCCCCATTAGGAGCTTAATGGCAAGATAGAGAAAATTAACCCCCGCTAAACTAGACTTGTGAATCCCGCCGGACATTCGGGTGTTAATTTCAATAAGGTAGACTTTTCCTTTGTGATATTTGAGCTGAATATTATACAAATAGTTTAAGTTGAACTTTTTAGTAAGTTTCTGAGCTATAGCTATCAAATCTTCTCTATGTTCAATGTTTTGGCGGTAAAAGTCTAGCTTTCTTCTAGGTATGGCCCTGATCAGTTCTCCCTTATTCGCCAAACAATCAATACTAAATTCGTCCCCCTCTAGGTATTCCATCACGATAAACGGCTCCACATTTTGAGAATCCTTTAAGATTCGTGCTATCCTATCCTTCGAAATCGTGGAACCTGTCGATTGATAAAGCTCATCGATCTCGGTCATAGTCTCTATGATTTTCTTGAAGCCATTTCCGCCAATCCCGGAGATAGGCTTCATACAAGCGCTGCTCCCAATTTCAATTATTTTAGTGTATGCGATTTGAAAGTCCTCATAGTTTTTAACGCAAAATGTCTTTGGAATCGCCACAATATCGATATTACTCAAAACCTCGTAAGTTTTTATTTTACTCTCCAGAAGTTGATAAATCTCAGAAGATCCGATAAACATCACTTTGACCCCAATACGATCAAACTCTTCCTTGTAGTTGATTAACGTGGTTACATTATATCTCGGCACAAATAATTCGATCTCATGTTTAAGACAAAAATTCAGGCAGTAGTCAACATAGTTCTTCCCATCTAGTGACGGTTCCACTTCGAAATAATCCGCAACCTCTTGCAAGTAGTTATTTACGCAGCCATGCGAAATGTAAATCTTAAATCTATGAATGTCCGAAAAACTTAGAAGTCGCTGAATGATTTTAGGAGTCGTAGAAAAACAACGATTAAAATAGACTCTAATTGGTTTTTTAGGATTTCGAATGACTTTGGTCTGATTAGGCATGGTTAGCTTGTTTACCTCCCTTTGATTCCTTAGTAGGATAAACAAAAATGCCTAAAGACATACCCCTATTGTGTATATATTCTTTCACATCACACCACAGGTCACTTAGAATCCCTTCTTGGTAACCCGCTAACAGAAGAAACAAACCTACTTCTGACGTTAAATTCAAGACCAAACAAGCCTCATTAAGACATGATGAAAAAGAATTACCAAAATCATAGTTTGTTACATTCATACTAAAGTCTTTAAGAAACCCATAGAGTATACAAATAAATCATTGGGGGGCTTGATGTGACTTATATTGTTCAAACAGGTGACACCCTTTATAAAATTGCACAAAACTTCAATACTTCCATTAATTTCATTCTCTCCACTAATCCTCAAATCACTAACCCCAATTTAATTTATCCAGGTCAGATCATAGTAATCCCAACGGGTACTGATAAATGTCCACTTCTACGCCAAGGAGATCGTGGTTCAGCGGTAAGTAGGTTCCAAACACTTCTCCTGATTGCCCGCTTTGACCCTGGTGCCATTGATGGTATACTTGGTCCTAGAACCCAAGCTGCTCTTGTGGCCTTCCAAGAAAGTCAAAAAGAGCTTGAGAGAACAGGTGTAGCGGATGAGGAAACTTGGGTTGCTTTAGATGCTGAATGCGAGCCAAGAGTAGAAATTACTAGCTATACTGTAAGACCAGGAGATTCGTTGTTTATCATTTCGACACGGTTTAACGTTTCGATTCAAAGTATATTGATGATCAATCCAGAGATAACTAATCCTAATGTTATTTCTGCCGGTCAAATTATAAGAATTCCAGCAAGTTAACCGATACCAACGGACAAAAACGTTAAGCAATATCTATAGGCTGTTAGCCAATCTCGGAAAGACTTTGAGCCGGACACAATGTTAGAGGACGATTATCCGACCGGGCACCAGGTGCAAGCAGGCACCTACTCCAACTATTTTCGTGACTGGTCTTTTCCTTATTTCGGCTTTTTCATGAATTGGATAGGTAATCCTAATGCGTCCCCAACAACCACTCCTATGATTCCACCAACTATTGCATCCTCTTTCAAATTAACACCCATATATTTCCTTACAACCTAACCTTTTGCCTCTTTGACTAGGATCTGTTCAATATTTTAACATTGTAGTCTGGAGTAGGGGTAAACCGAAATGAACAAGTGCAATAATGACCGCAATTGTCAGGGCCAATTTAAATAACTTTTTAAGAATAGATACTACAACAACAACCCCAAAAACAGCGACCAAGATTCCTTTTAACCCAAGTCCCGCAAAAAAAGTTAACATTTCTTTTTCTCCCTCCTGTTTCAATCATTTTAAGATGCTACTTCAGTTTTCTCGTTTAGTACTTCTCTGCCTAACTCACCTTTTATATCATTTCCTTAATTATTCTAGAAAACGGTATTTAAATCCTCTAAGAGGGGCAGGAGTAGGTCAATTATCTTCAAAGCCTTTAATTACTTCTGATATAAAAGTTGATACCCTACTTTAATCGGCAGCCACTACATATTCTAGGGATTCACAGCAAGAGATAGCCCACTCAGAATATCACATTCATATGTTATCAGGCTAGAACAGTGACACTAAACCACTAATAAGCGAGATGAATTTAACAAATCATATTATTAGAAAAAGCTCGTGACCGGTTACTCACGATACCGGCCACGAGCTTCAATCTACGATGGTTTTCGTCTCAAAACACTGCTGAGTAGTTGTGCACCTTTAAGCTTACGCTCGTAAAATACCTTGCGAATCCAATCGTTGAAGGTTACTTTTTCAGGAGTAGGTTTTCGTCCATAGACAAGACCAAATCCAAAATAACCCACGTTTCTCTTCATAAAACCAGCATTTTTCTGTAATCTGGGCACTAATCCGGGTTGCTTAGCGACTTTGTCTGTAAGCTCTTTTATTAGTAGCCAATCCTTTTTGAGTGCGTTCAATATTACATTGCCATTATTCCTCAAGCGCTGCGCGTTCTTGATGTCCACATCTTGAAACCCCGCTTGGGTCAATGCATTGACCCATTCTTCAAAGAGTAATGGATTGGTGCCTGAACCGAAACACACTTCCATCTGCTTTCTAAGATGAGCTGGCAATTCCCCCAGCAAGGCCATTTCAAGATCAGCAACTCTACCCTCGGGCTTTAGGATTCGATAGAACTCCTTATATATTTTGACTTTATCTAAGAAGACCGTTATTGACTCAGCAAATACCCAATCAAATTGGTTATCGGCAAAGGGTAGTTTATAAACATCGGCTACCCTAAACTCCACCAAATCAGAAACTCCTTCTTTTTGCGCCCTTAAGGTTGCTTTTTCAATCATCTGGGGATTTAAATCTACGCCCACGATTTTACAGCCAGTGGTTTTAGCTAAGTGACAAGCGGTTAGGCCACTTCCACACCCGGCGTCAAGCACATAATCTTCGGTCTTTACTTGCATTGCGTTCAGATTTTGTAGGGTAGCCGGGAAGCCTCCCGGATGTGAACTGCCGATGCCTAACCAAGCCAACAATTCAAAATAGTTCATTTCCTCTACTCTCTTGATTTCACCTGAAGCCATATATAACCCCTCCTCTCTTGGGCCTATGGTATTATATTCCATATGTGCTTTTTTGACAGTTTTGTCATTTCCAAATAGACGCGCTTATTAGAAATGTTATTCCATTATTGTGAAGGCCGTGAAGCGAAACGTTTTGAAGAGAGGATTTATTCAAGGAGTATTTCCTGCTATAATGAGGGTGCAAGCACAAATACATAAATGGAGGATTATCAAAATGAAGTTTTTAACTCAAGTAAAGGGCGAGGACACCTGGCAAGAGATTACTTTAGAAGAGTGTTTATTTAAAACTGAAAAAGCAGGTTTTTATTCACACGGAACGGTGCAGAAAATGTTAGAAGATGGTTTAACCGTGGATACGCCTTGGTCACTTTTTAAGAAAGCTGAATAGCAGGCCTTCTAATTACATAAAAGAGCCCGTCCTTTGGACGGGCTCTTTTATGTAAGTTAGGGGGACGCAGTATTTCGCCTTGTATTGAAAAAAACCTTGAAGATGTTTTTAAATTTATCTTGAGCGCTTATCGTGCTGCTCCTCCATATCGTTGCCACGTTTCAGTTGACCTGTATTATCGTTTTTACCTTTGACCACAGTACCTGGTTTTTCTTCATGTGCTGAGTCGGTACTTTGTTTTGTTTCAGATGAATTTTGCTCGCCAGACTTTTTCTGAGCGGGTCGTTTGTCTTTAGTCTCATCTTCCTTGTGACCTGGCGTTGTCTTTACTTCCCGATTTGGCTGCTCCATCACGTTCCCTGTATCAATCATATTTCTATTATTTGTAAGCTCATCCTTCACAACTGGCACTTCCAAGAGGTTAGACCGTTCTGTGGGATTCTTTACGCTTTGCGATTGTATGGAAAGCCCAGCTTTTTCTGCGGTCTGCCAAAGAGCATATTCACCCATACTCAAACCTGCATTTTTTGCTTCTGCTACTTCTTGAGAAGTCAACTTGAAGAAAACGACTTGGAGACCTAAATCCTTAGAAATTGCTACTTCATTCAAACTGTTTTGCAAAGCTTGGGCATCCACTGTGGCAAGATCATTTAGCTTCGAAGCTTTATCGTCGGATCCCTCGTTTAGCCCCAATATAATAGATTTGTGATCAGTATTTAAAAATCGCAGCTCAATGGCCCGGGTGACAATCTTGTTCATTGCGACTGCTAGGGGCTCCCCCTTAAGATTAACCCCTTCGAGTAACTGCACAGCGTCATTATTCTGAGCCTTGGTACTCACGATATGAGCTTCTTTATCCAATGCGATTTCTATACTAGGATTAATATCAACCGAAAGCATAGCTACAGCCACCGGAGTTTGCCAGTAGGACCATCCTAGAGTCGACAGAATTGTGAAAAGGAATAGCGCCGCTATCGAGAGCAGAGCTCTATACGATCTCATTTTGTTTTCTAAGACAACCTCAATCTCTTCACCGACTTCAGCATTTATACGCGAACGTACCCGACGGAAGGCTCCGCTCGGATCTAAAACAAGATAACTACCACCGTTTTTTTCTAAGACAATTGCTTTAGCTTTACTCATGAGATACGGCTCCTTCCCTGTGGGTATACATATTCGCGCAAATAAATGTAGTCGTGACTACGAGCGATTAAAATGGCTACTGCAAGAATATATTTACGACCTCGCTCCAAAACCTTTAGATGGAGTCCTGTTTTTTCGGATAATTGTTGCATAGGCAGCCTTTTTGTCCGTTCCACCTGGGACCAGAGGCTAGAATCATGAGCTAGTTCCCGGGCCGCTCGAAGCAAGCTTTCACGAGTATCCCGATGTTTTGGGGAAACCTCCACCAAATTCGCAAAAGTTAGCCCCCATTTTGCTAATTCCTCAGAATAGTCCTGAACCTCCGCCGCCCGTTCTCGGTTCTGTTCTTGTTGATAGAACTCCGGTACGCTGATATAAGTCTCCACGACGAACCCCACTTCTTCTTCATCCAAAGGAAGGGAAGCAGGTTTATTATGCCGTCTAAAATAGTCGATCAACTGCCGCTTGATCAGGAGGCGCGCGTAAGCTAAAAAAGGCACTCCCTTATCCGGTTGGAATAGATTAAGCGCCTGGTTGAAAGCTAAGAAGGCCTCCGAAAGTTCCTCGTCCCTTCCCCACTCCAAACTTCGCTTCACCACTCGGGAAGCAACATACCGAATGAAGGGCTGAAAGTGTTCAAGAAAAGCTTCTCTATCTGAAGCATCAGTCTTTAGGCGTTCCCATGGCCAATTCTCTTCCCATTCAGGCATTACTCTATTTCCCTCCCTGTCAGCATGCAATTGTTTACTACCATGTCCACCTCCATTCATACTAATACTTTTGATGTCAGAAAGGAAGTCCTCAAGCCTTAGCTGCAGGACTCCCCATCCTTGAAATCTGACTTACTGTTACCTAATTTACTATCTAAACTAATCTAGGGCGACCTGGATTAGTTATGTTGTTTTTTCTGTTGTTCGTGCTGTTTCTCGCCCTCTTGTTGTTTACTAGAATCCTTTGGCGAAATCACGTCTTTATGGTCTTCGTTCGAACTTTGATTTAGCTGGGGATGAGTGGAGGAAGCTGGATTAGGTGTTTCCTTTTGCTCCAAATCATGGCGTAGTTTTTCCAAGGCACTTTTTATCTCCTTGTTAATTTTAACCTTATCTTTATCGTTGTCTTGGTCTTTATCTTGCTCAGGGTTTATTTGACTAGGATCATTTGACACAGGAACTGGTGTTGTTGTTGAATCAGGAGTCGGAGTTGGCGCAGGAGTTGGCGTAGGAGTTGGCGCAGTCGTGGGTGTCAGTGCTTTTTTTGCTACTGCTTTTTCCATGCTGCGAACGATATTAAGAGCTATCTTTTGGGCAGCCTGCGGTGGTAATTTATCTAACAAACCCGTCAATACCGAGATGTTTGCTGCCTGTGTTTTGTTTAATGCCTCTATCAATACTTGACCTTCTGCCGAGGCTGGATCTTTAACAAGATTTAAAAATTCCTGAGCTGCTGAAATCTTATTGGTATAGCTTTCCAGGGCCTTTTGTGCTTCTTCTTGATTTCCTTTTTTAACTAATTCCTGAGCGTCCGCTAAATTTACTAAAGCTTGTCGTTCAACAAGATCAGCCTTTTTAGCGGGATTAAAGGCCAAAGCTATTTGTAGTTTTTCAATGAGACTTGTAAACCAGTACAACGGAGAATCCGGCAATGTCCCAGCGGTCACCGTTTGTCCATTACTGTCCACAACGATCGCGCTTCCTGTTGTGTCAGTAGAATTCGTACTTCCTGTTGTGCTATTAACCGTTGCCGTATTACTAACACTAGTCTCGGCGGAGACGCCCGCGTCAGCCAGTACTGGGGCCGCTGTCACGACAGGAATAAGTACAATTGCACCACTTAGTACCCAAGAAATTAATTTTTTCATTTTCAAACACTCCTCTTAATAATTATGTTGCGAAAGCTTTTTGCCTTGTCCTTACTAAGTACGTAGTTTCAAATTTTTTTTAGAGGGTATCTCTAAACTGATTCTTATCAACGTGAATTTCCGCTACAAAAAAGAGACTACAACAACACTTTATCTGGTTTGTTACAGTCTCTTTGTATTTTGTTTCTTTTGTTTCAATGAGTTCATATTAACTTCCATGTAATTTGAGGAAAACTATATAAAATATTTAGATTTATATGATACTTTCTAATAATCATCCATTAATAGCCTATAATGACATTTAGACACACAAGTTGAACTGGACGAGCCGCATTCGAAACCCACTAATTCACCTTCTAGCTGCGAGACCCCTTCAACTCTTGTGCGAAAAAGCTTGATCTTAACGATCTTACTGACAACCGAACACGATTCTTGTCTTTCTTCTACGATTTGTTCCAATCTAATGCCCCCAGTCTTTGCCAGCCAACGTTCCCCATCATCTCACTCAGCTTGGAATCCGACGTACATAGGACAACCTGTCTGGAAATGGAGAGTTTCTGAAGATAAGTTGTAACATCGTCCCAAAAACCTTGATCCTCATGAATTTCTCCTATTGAGAAAAATAACGGAACTTCAGCATAATTGCGCTGATTGCGCAGGGTTAACTGGACCATGGCCATACGATAAGCGAAGTAATTCTTCTTCACATCTGCCATATCTCGTTCTGTCTTCATTTGCGCATGTAAAGGAGAAATCTGACTGAATATCCACTGTGATTCTTCTTCTAAGACCTTTCCGTACTCGGTTTGCCATTCCTTGAACGAAGCTTCTAATAAAGCCAGCGCATCGTCCAAGGCACAATTTAAGGTTTCATAAGCCTTCAATCGCCCTTTAACTGCTTCGATTTTCCTCTCCAGAACAGACAATATTGGGAATCCTTGGTTGTACTGGAGTTGTCGTTCCGCCTTCACCCGTCGAAGACAAGTTTCCATTAGTTCGTTGTTCCAAGCTGCTAGTTCGGCTAACCTTTCTTCATCCGTAAAATAAGTTTCACGTTCCAACTCTGCCAAAGGTTCCAAACTTTTAGAAAGTCGATCCATAGTTCGATCTCCGAGTAATTCTGAAAATCTTCGAGAAGATTCCGCAAATTCCCTCTCCGTCTTATCTTTTTCACGCAGTTGGCTAGCAACACTCAAAACTGCCGCAAGGACTTCGTCTCTGTCTGTTGCAGATACCCCCCAATTCTCTAACTTTCCGTGCAGTTGTTCCGCACACCCTTGTAACTTCGTTTCTTCCACTCGCTGTTGTTCAAGTGCTAGCTGCAGCTCATTATTCCAAAGGGCCAGTTGGTCGTCTTTTGCCCAGTAGTCGTTCCACCCGTTCAACCAAGCCGGGTAGTCAGCCGTATTAGTTGAGATAAACGCTTGTTTTAGGATTTTAGTGCGAGAATGAACGACCCCGAGTAGTTTCTCCCCACGCCTGACGCTTTCCTGGAGCTTCTCTAAGTCTGTTCGCATTCTCTCGACCCTTTGCTGCTGGCCACGAAACTCCTTAATCTTCCTCTTGAATTCCTTGAAGTTTGAAACACGGTATTTTTGGTAGTATTTAGTAAGACGAAACACTAACCTTTTATTAATACTTGTCATGCCCAACAATTCCTGTAATGCAAAGTCGAAAAAGCCGCTGATTTTGGAGCTTTGCCACTGAGTTAAACGCCTTTCTCTATGCTCAATCTTAAGTTCGTCAGCCTCCGTAATTTTGGCAAAATCCTCTAAGTTCTGAAGAATCGCTAGTTCTTGCTTATAGGCTATTTCAACCTTTTGAAGTTCGCTGTTGGTTAAGGTTAGCCTGTTCAGTTCTTCTTGAGCCGTATGCATTTCTTCTTGCGCTCGGTGCAGGCGTTGATCCTCATCCTTCGATAAGCCCTGGTACCCAGATGTTTGCAAGGAATTTGTCACCTCTATAATTTTCCGTGCCCACGTTTGGGCTTTAGCGCCTATTCGTTCAACATTTTCTTGAAGACGTGCCCACTCCATGCAGCCTTCACGTAACCCTTCAATCACAGTCCAATCCACTTGCGACTCAGAGGTAAGCGCTTTCACATTTCCCTCTAATACCTGGAATCGTTCTTCCAAACGGGTCAGCTCACCTTGGAGCCGGCGTAATTCACGGTAGTCGGGGTTTTGACGAAGAATTGTCAAACGATCCTGTAATTTGGAAGTGGAACCAATTCTCGTAGCTAAAATTTTCTCTTTTTCGCGCAGATTCTTCATCTCAATCTGAAGCAATCGTTCTTCTTCCTGTCGGCGATGTGCTGCCTCCCACTCCCCTCGCAGTGCGTCATACTCTGCCTTAGTCTCAGCTATACTTTCTTTTTGGTCTTCCACTCTTCTTTGCGCCCCAGCTATTGATGCCAGCACTTTAGACAGGGAGAGCCCTTCATCCCCTCCTTGCCGCAGGTTGCGAATACGCCGAAAAAGAAGGTCCCTTTCTTCTCGTTCCGGCCATTCCACAAACCCGCCCTGGCAAAACGCCTGGAGGTTCAGCTGAAATAAATAGGCTCCCAGTGTCATCGATTCCGGCAGAGACACGCCCTGTCCAGTTTCATCCTCGATCACCAACGTTGAAAATCCAATCTGTCCATCATCGTCATGGAGAATAAATTCGCGACGTATTTGCAAGTGGGTGCTTTCGCTGGTCATCCAAACTTCAGCTAAACCCTTGCTACATTGAGCCTTAGAAACATCCAGTGGCTCTAGATCATTGAGATCGTATAAAAATCCCCGGACTAACTTGGCAAACATCTTTTGCTGACTCTTCTCCGCAACAAAGACCACACCTGGGCCAACCGGAAATCTCCAGTCAACATTTCCTAGCCCTGTTAGATTAGTGGTTCTGATCCGTTCAATCTTCATCGTCAACCCGTCCCTGCCCTAGTGCCGCCAACCCAATTTTTTGGACTAGCTCCCAGTGTTCGTGGTTCTTAGCACTCCCTGCAACTGCAAGGCATTCTTGTAGTTTCGCAATGAAAACTTGTGTTACATTAGGAATTCCATCCTTTTCTATATACACGGATTCTCTTGAAAGAACGACATCTACCCCAATTCCAGAGCCCATTGTCCCTACAAAGGGTACCACTTGGACGTAGCGAAATTCGTCTGCTAACTGTTTTCGAAGCAATAGGACCTCTCCATCCTCTTCATGTAGAGTTCCCATCAGCTTAATCCTAAACAAATCGTTTAGCCGTCCTTGTGGACTTGTTTCTGCCAATAACTGTGCAACAAACGTTTCCATGTCCGATTGAGACAGAACCTTTTCGTGATAGCGGCGTTGTCCCAGTTCCCGAAATTCGAGCTGGACTGATCCGTTCTCGATCTCTCCCAAAAGCACACCATGTGGGCCGCTCTCGTGAAAACTTCGGGCTTCAGGCGAACCACAATCAGCCCATAACGTCTCCCCGGCTCGCTGAATCCCACTCCAAACTCCCTCATGACCCAAGGCCAGGTAATTCAAACCACTCAAAGCAATCTGTTCTGGAAGAATCTTGCTAAAGCGTTCCGAATTCTTCTCTGAGCTGACCTCGGCATGGAGAAGCATGAGCGAAATTGTTCCATCCATTTTCGCCCGAAAACCGTCAAGAAACGAACCCTCCTGACGATAGGCAGTCCATCCCGCTCCATATACGATGACGTTTTGGGCAGGGAGTTTCACACTACTGATACCTCCGGAAAATATATGTACATTGCTTGGCCAGACGGTTAGACGATACGCGGACGTAATAATCAGTGGGTCAGTTTCACCTGGAACGATGAAAATTCTCGTCCCCTCCACCTTCGCTAATACGCTAGCAACTCGCTCGACAGTCTCCTTACTAACATACTCCTGATCGAATAGATTTCCGACCAAAAACAGGAAATCAACGTTTTCCGACCGACAAAGAGCGATGGTTGCTTCAAAGGTCTGCCACAGATCTTGATTTCGAAGGGTCGCCCACGCCTCCAGCCCTTCCCAAGAGGGGCTGCCAAAACGAAATCCTGCACAATGCAAAAATCGAACGCACGAAGCCATGTACTTTACTCACCTCACCAACCATCACTAATTTAATCCGAACTAATGGATGTTAGGCATTTCGACAATACAGCTTTGATTTCCTGCTCTAAGCACTCTTACTAACTCGCTTTAAGATAGAGGCGATCGGAAGTTGACTGAGTCCAAGACCCCACAGAAGCCACACTGCAGGCCAACTTCTGTTTATGAAATAGATTAAAAGTAAAATCCCAAGAATTCGCCCGATATTTAGAGGTATCTCGCGAAGACTCAAGAATTCTACCTGATAATCCGCAGTTCTCAAATTATTACGAATAACATTATAGGAAATAGTGGTTAGTGGTACAAAAATTAGAGGATAAAACAAACTATTAGCGATCCCAAACAGCCAAAATGACTTTAGACTTGGCTCCCAAAGCACCATCGTAGTGAAAAGAGCCAATAAAATTCCCCCAAGAAACATGAAAAGAAAGCGCCGATCTCTCGAAATGAACCGTCCCACAAAATAGTAACTTAAAAAGGTTATTATCGATAAAACGAAGTTGAAAAAACCCAATTGAAGTTCATTCTGAGAAAATTCATAGAAGATAAGAATCAACAAGAAAGACATCACACCTTCGCGTAAGCCTCGTAAGAACATGGACCAATTCACCCGTCGCCACTCTGCTCCGATCAAAACCCTGGCTTGGGTGAAATTGCACCGTGGTTTTCCAGTACGGGCAACAAACGTTCCCGTGATCATCGTCGCTAAAATGAAGCAAATAACCATGATGCTAAAAACTGCAATATACCCGGTGGTAGTCCCCAATTTCCGGATGATAAACCCACCGACTAACGGAGCCACCATTCCAGCCAAAGCATTGGCCGCACCATTAAAACCGGAAAATCGATCTCTATTCTGATTATTGGTCCAGTCATACGTGGACACATTATATCCAAAGTAATATAAACCCTGTCCCAACCCCATTAACACCCCAAACAAAGGCGTTAGGTGGGTGATTTTGTCTTTCAATAAGAGAACTAATAGAAAAAAACCTACATGGACAAGCAAACCTAAACGCATACTTAGAATGATTCCTTTTTGCTTAAAAAGATGAGTAGCCATAAAAAAGACGAATGGAACCATTATAAACTGAAATAAATTAAAAATCGCTGCTATTTCAAGATTTTGCGATAGTTTCCATAGATAAATGTTGAAGAAAATATTTGAAAGACTCACCCCGGTCAAAAACAAAGTATGGACTACCAATAACCTGCTTGCTTGTGAATCTATAACAGTGGAATTTTTAGAACTCATCCTAAATACCTCCCTACAATGCTTAGATTACATCATCACACGAGCAGGAAAACAAAAACAACGTAGACCTAAGATTATCACAAGGATAGTCTTAGGTCTAGAATTTGAGATCGTTTAGTTTAGAGCGCTAGTTCCTTAACAATATCTACGCCAGCACTAGCCCCAATCCTTGAAGCACCGGCTTTGACCATTTCGAGGACTTGTTCAAGGTTTTTAATGCCGCCAGAGGCTTTAACACCCATTTCAGGTCCCACCGTTTGACGCATGAGAGAAATGTCATGAGCGGTTGCACCGCCTGATCCGAATCCTGTGCTGGTTTTTACAAAATGTGCTCCAGCTTTTTTGGCTAACTGACAAGCTAGTACTTTTTCTTCATCTGTTAAATAACAGGTTTCAATAATAACCTTAGTAATTGCCTCAGGATTAGCTCCTTTAGCCGCTTCTACAACTGCCGAAATGTCCTGGAATACGACGTCTTCACGGCGTTCCTTCAAAGCACCAACATTAATAACCATATCCACTTCTAAGGCTCCATTTTTCACAGCCTCTTGGGCCTCAAAGGCCTTAGCTGCCGTAGAGGTGCTGCCCAGTGGGAAGCCTATAACAGTGCATACTAAGACTGACGAATCTTTCAGAAGGTTAGCAGCAAGTGGTACAAAAGACGGGTTGATGCAAACTGATGCAAACTCGTATTCTAGCGCTTCGTTGCATAGTTTTGTAACATCTTCCTGAGTAGCAATAGCTTTTAGTATGGTATGATCAATCAGTTTAGCTAGTTCGTTCTTAGTCATGGTCATTTCGATTACCCCTTTAATACTAACATATAGCGACTATTTAGATGCTGCAAATGTTAGTTTGTCATTAATAAATTGTGCAGCGTTGTCTTTATTAATCAAGTTAGTACCTGCATCAATGAATGCATCGTATTTCTTGCCATCTAGAACGCCTAGAGCAGTATCAACGAC
This sequence comes from Desulfosporosinus sp. Sb-LF, assembly GCF_004766055.1. Classification (NCBI taxonomy): domain Bacteria; kingdom Bacillati; phylum Bacillota; class Clostridia; order Eubacteriales; family Desulfitobacteriaceae; genus Desulfosporosinus; species Desulfosporosinus sp. Sb-LF. Next base: position 49,227 of record NZ_SPQR01000011.1, read on the forward strand.
TGTTTTACCCAGAAGTTGTGGGTCATTCATCACAGTAGCATCATACTTTCCAGTCGGGATTGCTTTAACAGCTTCCATTAAGCCGTCAACACCAACGATTTTAACTTTACCAACCAGCTGGTTCTGTTCCAGAACTTGTAACGCACCTAAAGACATATCGTCATTATGGGAATACACCAAGTTTACATCAGGGTTAGCTTGTAGTAAGTCTTGGAATGCTTTGACTGCTTTAGAACGTGTGTAGTCGCAATAAGGTCCTTGTATTACTTTAATGCCAGGCTCTTTGTCTACTGCTAAGTGGAAACCGTCGCGGCGATCCATCATAACCTTGCCACCAGCATCCCCTTGAAGTTCAATGATTTTACCTTTAGCCTTACCTTCGCCGCCCAGCAATCGAACAGCTTCTTTTCCTGCTAACTCACCCATTTTTTTGTTATCCCGACCAACAAACGTAGCAACTTTACCATCTGTCGGGCGATCAACGGTAACTACAGGAATATTCGCCTGTTTAGCTGCCGTGAGTGAAGGAGCAACTGCCGTAGGATTGGAAGGGTTAAGAATCAGCACATTGATTCCTTTTGTGATTAAATCTTGAATGTCTTTATTTTGTTTTTCGATATTATTTTGAGCATCTACATAAACGAGTTTAGCACCCTTGGCTTCAGCTTCAGCTTTAGCTGCATCCATCAAGGATACGTAAAATGGCGAATCCAAAGTTACTTGGGAAAATCCGATCACGACTTGTTTAGGAGTTTCTTTTGGAGCAGCAGTTTCAGTTTTTGCAGTACCACATCCAGCAACCCCTATCAAAACAGACACCATTGTTAATGCTAACAAACCTCGTAATTTTCTCATCCTAAATCCTCCTCTAATTTTTATCATTTTAAGTGGGTTAAGAACTAATCTATCTTACAATTTAATGACGCACCCCCTTTCCAATAGAACTATTTCAATGAGCGTTTTTGCCCATAACAAACTTATTTAATACTAGAGCAAGCACGATGATTAGACCCATAAAGATTTGCTGATAATAGGAAGCCAATCCAACTAGATTGAATATGTTGGTAATAATACTCATCAACAGGACACCTGCAAATGTTCCTAGCACTCCACCGACACCACCGGCTAAACTGGTTCCGCCCAAAACAACCGCTGCAATAGCATTAAGTTCTGCCCCACTCGATGCAGTGGGTTGGCCTACCGTTAACCAAGATGTTAATACTACGCCAGCTAAGCCCGAAAGAATTCCAGAAATAACGAACACAGAGATGAGATGTCGATTCACTCGCACCCCGGAGAGATGCGCCGCTTCAGGATTTCCTCCAACAGCGAACAAATTTCTACCATAAGGGGTGTATTTTAGAGCAAGTGCTGACACAATGGTGAGCACGATCCAAACTAACCCACTCACTGGAACCCTACCGATAAACCCAGCTCCCAAGAAACTAAAGGACTCGGGTAGACCGTAAACCGGTTGACCATTTGTGACCAACAATGCCAACCCTCGCGCGGAAACCATCATGGCTAACGTGGCAATAAAAGCTGGAATACTGAATTTAGTGGATAAGAAACCACTGACGAAACCTAATACCCCACCTGCAGCTAGCGCTAGGATAATTGCGAGGGGGATTGACCACCCTGCGGAAATTAACATGGCTACCACCATACCTGACAGGGCCGCAATAGATCCTACCGAAAGATCAATCCCTGCAACCAAGATGACAAACGTCATTCCGATCGCCATAATCCCCGTGACAGAAGACTGTTGCAGAAGATTTAGAAAATTTTGTACAGTGAAGAACCTGGATGACAAGGTGGATGCAATGATAATAAAAACCACTAATAAAATTAATAAGTTATACTTCCCCAAAAGATAGCCAATATTTAGCTTTTTAGTCTTTTTCTCACCAGTGCCAATGCTCATATTACTCATAAACTCCTACCCTCCCGTGACCGCACAATGAAGTATGGCGTCATCTTTAAATTCTTCCTGTTGAAATTCCCCAGCAATATTACCATTGAACATAACGACCATGCGATCACACAATTGTACAAGTTCAGCCAATTCTGAAGAGGCAACGATGACACCGAACCCCTTGTCAGATAAGTTTTTAATAATTTTGTACACTTCTTCTTTAGCGCCAATATCTATCCCTTGAGTCGGTTCATCAAAGAGCAAAATGTTCGAGTTCTTAAGAAGCCATTTAGCAATAACGACTTTTTGCTGGTTGCCGCCACTTAAATTTTTCACGGATGCCCGAATGGATGGAGTTACTACTTTTAATTGTTCAACTTGTTCGTTCACATGTTTGAACATTGTGGGATACTTCAAAAATCCAAACCGAGTATATTTCTTAAGCGAGGGAACAACTGCGTTCTCCCAAACAGAAAGATTTAGCAGTAACCCTTGCGTCTTCCGACTTTCCGGAACCAAGGCAATACCCTTTTTCATAGCTTCTGCAGGAGATCGAAACTTAACTTTCCCACCGTTTATATACAATTCTCCCTTTTGTAAGGGATCCGCTCCATAAATGGCCCGTAAAATTTCAGTCCTTCCTGAGCCTACCAAACCATAAAGACCCAGAACCTCTCCTTTATATAAGGAAAGATTAATGGCATTCAACTTATTAGTGTGAATATCTTTCAAGCTTACCAGTTCTTCTGTGTAGGAGACAGAAAGCTTAGGTTTCTTTTCTTTGGAAAGAGGATGTCCGATAATCAATTCTACTAATTGATCTTGAGTGATCTCATTTAACTGTTTCGTGGCAACATATTGACCATCTCTTAAGACAGTGACCTTATCCCCCACCCTGAATAACTCTTCCAAGCGATGAGATATATAAATGATACTGATCCCTTTATTTTTCAACTCTTGAATGACCCGTACTAATGTTTCAAACTCCTCGCTCGATAAGGTTGCCGAGGGTTCATCCATGACGATCAACTTTGCATTCGACGCTAAAGCCTTAGCTAATTCCACAATTTGCCGATGCCCAATACTTAAGTTGCTGATCGGTTCCATGACATCAATCTTAATACCTAAGCTATCAATTAAGGCACGCGCCTTCTTCGTCAGTTCTGCCCAATCTAATAAGTAGCGGTATTTCCTTGGGTATTTTCCAATAAATATATTTTCCGCAACGGATAAATTGGGTAAGAGCGATAATTCCTGGTATATGACAGAAATCCCCATTTTGGTGCTGCTAATAGGATCTATAATAGTGGCTAGTTTTTGGTCAAAGAGTATTTCGCCCTCGTCCATGGAATATACCCCTGACAGAACTTTCATTAACGTCGACTTGCCAGCTCCATTTGCCCCTATCAGACAGTGTACCTCCCCAGATTCCACACTCAAATTAACCTTCTTGAGTGCTTGTACCCCTGAAAAGCCTTTGGAAATACCCCGCATTTCCAGGATCAACTTGTTTTCACCCATCGCTTCCTCCCCTTTGCTGAAATCTATACATCTGGTGCATCTGGGGCGCTAATAATTCATACGTCTTCTTATACTGATTAAAATAAAATGAATACAGTTCATAGTTCGCAGGATCAGGGTAGATTTCTTCTCCATAACAAACCATCGCCTTAGACGCTTCCAATAAGTTTGAATACAGGCCTAATCCACTCGCAGAACATATGGCACATCCTAAAATTCCAGCCTCACTAAAACTCGGTAGACGAATCGGGAGACTCGTTACATCCGCAATGATTTGTAGCCAGAGTCGATTCTTTAAGGCTCCCCCACTCGCAATAAGTTGTTGAATCTTAAAGTTTGTTGCTGAAAAGCTTTCCAAAATGTTGCGCGTCCCGTAGGATACGGATTCGAGTAGGGCACGGTATAAATGAGCACGGGTATGGCTCAGCGTTAATCCCCAAAAGCTTCCTTTGACCAGTGGATCGCGATAGGGTGTACGATTGCCTTGCCATGTATCGAGGACAACTATGCCTTCTGAACCGGGTGGAATCTTGGCTGCCTCATCAGCAAGTACTTGATAAGGTTCCTCCTCTGGGTGAGTATACTTGAGATCAGCAGCAAAATGATCTTTAAACCATCTTGTCAATGACCCACAGGACACTTGCCCTCCCTCTAGTAGCCACAACCCCTCCACCAAAGCATTAGGATATGGACCCCATAATCCAGGACGATATATGGCGTCGGGTAGTTGCGCTAGGTGCACAAAGCTAGTACCCATGATAATTCCCATTTGACCTGGTTCTACTGCCCCCATACCCAAGAGGCCGATATGCGCATCGATCCCCCCCTGAAATACCATTATATCCTCCGGAATACCCAGTTCCTTCGCGGTTTCAGACCGAATTTTCCCTATATGCTGACCGACAGGAATAACATCTATGGGTAATTTTTCTGCATAATCCTCTAGGCCAATTTCGCTCATGAAATCCGGCGACCAACCACCCTCCACATCGGCGTAATTCCACTTGCAAGTGGCCGTGCAGCGTGAAGCTACCCAACGCCCTGTTAACCGAAAATTAAGCCAGTCTTGTTCTTCAACAATCAAACTTGAACGATTGTATAGATCTGAACAATTTTCTTTTAACCAGAGCACCTTAGGGATCATCCACTCCACAGAATCCGATCCACCGGAGTATTGAAGGCGCGAATGACCTGATTGATTGATTCGTTCAGCCTCTTTGACCGCACGGTTATCCATCCAAAGAATTGCTTGGATCAGCGGCTTGCCGGTATCGTCAACCGCCAGAACCGTGGAAGATGTTGAACAAATGGTTAGGCCCCTTAATTGATTAACATCTTCCACGCTTCCCAAGCATATCGCCAGTGCTTGTTTAAAGGCCTGCCACCAATTCTGTGGGTCTTGCTCAGCCCAGCCGGGTTGAGGGTAAGATGTCGGGTATTCGGCAAAGGCCATCTTTACTAAAGCGCCGAATTGATTCATGACAGCCACCCGAACACCTTGTGTGCCAAAATCAGCCGAGAGCAACAGAGTATCACTGGCATCCATTAGCATAATCCCCTCCTGTGTTTAGGGTAAAAATAATACTTTATTGAAGAAGAAATTCTTATCCATCAACTTCTTGAAGATCTCAGGCCCCTCATCCAAACTTAGTCGATGACTAGTTATCACGTCTGTTTGGAGTTTTCCCTCAGACATTAACTCTAGGCTATAAGTCCATTCACGACCTGGAAACGGATTAGAGAAAGAATTCCAGGAACCTTTAACAGCCAGCTCATGTCTGAGAATCGTGTTGACTGCTTTTTCGCTGAGTTCTAATTTATCGTGAGATATTCCAACAAACACGACCCTAGCTAATTTTCCAGCAGAACAAACCGCCTGGTTCTGAGCAATGCGCGATCCAGCAGTTTCAATGACTAAATCAACGCCTTTTCCCCCAGTGAGCGTGTTGAGCTTCTCAATTGGGTCCTCTGTCAAGCCATTAATGACTTCATCAGCACCAACCGCTTTGGCAACCACTAATTTGTCATCTTTAATATCGACCGCTATCACCCGACTAGCACCCAGAATTTTGGCAAATTGTATGGCAAAGAGTCCTATCGGCCCGGCACCAAAAACAGCAACAGTTTCTCCTGAATTTAAGCTCCCATTCCAAATGGCATGAATAGCATTAGCAGCAGGGTCTGTCATCGCGCCTGCTTCAAATGAAACATTGTCCGGCATTAATAACAAATTATCCACGGGTACATCGACATATTCTGCCATGGCCCCATCACGCCTAGAACCGAAGTAATCGTAAGTTTCACAGAGAGAATAATGCCCTGAAGCACACCACTGACACGTTTTGCAAGGAATCAACGGAGCAACTACGACTCTATCTCCAACGTTCCACGCTCCAGCTTCGTTAACAGCCACGATTTCTCCACTAAATTCATGTCCAACGGTAAGGTTTGGACGGTAAGCACCGAAGACATTGACTCTACCAATATCTGAACCGCAAATACCCACTGCTTTAACCTTGACTAATACGTTTCCCGCTTTTAGTTCAGGTACTTCAACATCTTCTACTCGAACATCTCCAGGTGCAAACAATTTAATCGCTTTGATAATGAACATCTCCCATCAGATTATTATTTAGTTATGTTTAAGAGTTCAAGACACTTTTGAGCAGAAACCTCATCAATAAACAAAGTGTTAATATACTTTCCTCTCAGGGCCCCAATGATAGCCTCTGCTTTCTCTTCGCCATTTGCAACACCAATGGTATACTCCTTAGCACTGAGATCGTCTAAGGTAATTCCCACAGTTCTTTGGTTTAATTCATCATCAGCAATTGATCCATCAAGGCGGAAATAGCGGGAACATATATCCCCAACTGAGCCATTTTTTAATAATTCGTCGTATTCTTCATGTTTGAAATATCCAGCCTTTACTAGGATAGACTCTTCTGAAACTCGCCCAATTCCGAGAAGGGCGATTCGTGCCTCTCGACCTAAATCAAGAGATTGTTTTACATTCGAATCAGCTACGAGCGCTCTGGCTAAATCGATACTATCAACGATCGCTGGAACGGGTAGCATGTAAGGCACAGCATGAAAGGCTTGAACAAATCGTTCCATGATGGTTGTCGATTGGGTAGAAAGATAGTTCTTGGTAACCCCACCGTTCAGCTGGACAACTCTAATATTTTCAGCTGGGTATTCTTCTAAATGCTTGACCACAAAATGTAAGGTTGTTCCCCAAGATACTCCAATCACATCACCATCTTTGACGATCTCACCAAGAAAGTTACTGACAGCGCGCCCCAAATCATTGAGAATCGCATCAGGGTGATTAACTGTTACTGGTACAACGTAAACTTTTTTTAGATCAAAGTACTCTCGCAGGGTATCCGCTAATTCGTCTATTGACTGCAGAGAATAGACGACTTTGATTTCGACAATTCCTTCTTTATGGGCCTTATCAAGAAGACGACTTACTTTTGCCTTCGAAATACCTTCCATTTTAGCTATTTCATCTTGTTTATAACCAAATTCATAATACATTCGAGCTATTTTAACTAGTAATCTGACTATAAACTTCACCTTCTCCCCAAATCATTGACTATTCTTATTTATTTTGAATCTTTTAATTTGCAATAATATTCGACCTAAGATCCCAAAATCCTGCTAAGAAATGAAATTAATTTCTTAGTTGTGAAACTAATTTCAACGTTGTTTAAAGAAATATATTCTTTCGTATTAAATTTTAGAAGGTGTTTGACAAAGATTGTTTGTTAAATGCCTTCTAGCCAACGCTGTTCAAAGTTTGGAAACCTGCTAAAAAAGAAAAAGCGAGCCAAAGGCCCGCTTAATTTATACGCAATATACGTTTCTATACTTTTAATTCTCTATCACTAAATTCGGCGAAGTATCGCTCCCTCTCATGTAGGAAATTGCTGCACCTATAAGGCTTATAACAAATGAAATTGCAAATGCCGTTCTTAAGCCCCCTATAAACTGTGCTATCGCAATGCCTTGAGACCCTACCTGTGTACCAGCAAAAAGACCTTGAAACGCTTCAGGAGTTATGCTTGATGAGATAATAGCCATTGACAGTGCAATACTAATTACATTTCCTGCATTATTCATCATGGTCCTTACCCCACCAGCAATTCCTCGTCTTTCAGCAGAAACGGCCCCCATGATAGCACTGGTATTCGGTGAAAAAAATATGCCAGATCCCATTCCTGAAATGAACATCCAAATCACCAATTCTGTAATTGAAGTAGTTTCTTTTATTTCCATTAGTCCGATAAGTCCCACGGCCGATATTAAGAGTCCCAGGGAACTCAGCATCCTCGAACCATATCGGTCCGACAGTCTTCCACTAATCGGAGCCATGATCATCATAGAAATTGCAAAAGGAGCGAGAAGGATTCCAGCAACGACGGGATCAAAACCTTTTATTCCCTGAAAGTAAAAGACTAGCAGAAAGGTAATGGCCCCCCGAGCAATTCCATTCAAAAGATTACTACTAAAAGCAAACGTAAGCATTCGATTTCTAAAAAGGCTCAGGTCCAGCATGGGCTGATCTACTTTGTTTTCAATGTAAACAAAGGCAGCCATAAAGATTATTGCGAGTGCAAATAATACTAGGGTCGAGAGGTTCAACCATCCCTTAAATCCGCCAAAGGTAAGGGCAACCAATAGAGATAGCATACCAATTGTAAATAACAGTGTCCCTAACCAGTCAAATTTTTGTTTTTGAGGAAGCATTTCCACTTCCCTCAGTTGCATCCATGCCCATATCGCACCAAAAACTCCTATAGGAAGATTGATATAAAAAATCCAGCGCCAACCTATAGAAATTAAGGCTCCCCCAAGAATTGGGCCGACTACTGAACCAACACTGAGGATCATACCATTAATACCCAAAGCCTTTCCAAGCTCCTCCCTGGGAAATGCGTCTGCCACCATAGGTGTACTCACTGCTAAGAGTAATGCCCCTCCAATAGATTGGACGAACCTAAAAAGAATCAGCTGCAATGCCGTTTGTGAAAAACCGCATAATAGGGAGCCAATTGTAAAGACGATAAACCCGCTCACAAAAAGTTTTTTCCTTCCTATCATATCGGCAATCCTGCCGATCGAAGGAACTAGAATTGTTATAGCTAGCATATAAATCATGACTGTCCACATGATGGTGTTCATACTAGCATGTAATTCCTTCATGATATCAGGAAGTGCTATGATTAAGGTGTTGCTACTAAGCACTGAGAATAGGACACCTAGTGAAGTACACGAGAGTGCAATCCACTTGTACTCGATTTTTTTCATTCTTCTTACTCCTCTATTTCTACTTTTAAATCACACGCAGAATCCGCCATCTTGCGTGAAATTTTTTCAACTCATAGACTCTCTTTTTCAACAGGTATAACTCCTCCTGACAATTCCATTACTAGTTTGAGTAACATCATTAAAAAAAATAATGTCCCTTCCATATCTATGGGGTATGGAAATATTTGATTGTTACTCAACCCATCATCCTTTTAACTTGCTGAGAATACAACAAGTTGCATATGCAACTATATTATTCATTATAGTATCCATTGGTTGCAAATGCAACTATCTAAATTTTAGATAAAATTGTTGTCCATCACTTTTTCTGAAGTATTGTATTGCTTTCATTTATGTAATTAGCACCCAAGATTCATGTTTTAGACTCAATAAATGGTAATACTACACTAGTCGGATAGCAGTCTAACAAAAACTACTCAGCTTTTTATCACACAAGGAGATGAAATCACATGTCAACTATTTACCAAGACCTAATTCAATTTAGTATCCACATCCCTCAAATTGACCTGTCATTCCACCAGTATTTAATCCCCGCTAAGGAGCCTCTTCTAATCCATACTGGCAATGTCCAGCAAGCCAATGCTTTGGTGCCCCAACTCAAGGCCACACTCAACGGCGAGAGCCTCAAGTATATTTTCATTTCTCATTTTGAGGCGGATGAATGCGGAGGGCTATCTTATATTTTAGAACAATTTCCTGAAGCTAAGACCATCTGTTCAGAGGTAACAGCGCGTCAGTTAAGCGGTTTTGGTTTTACCAATGAAGTTATTATTAAGAAAGCCGGCGAAAAGATCACTACAGATAACTATGAGCTGGAATTCATCAGCTATCCTTCAGAAATGCATCTCTGGGAGGGCTTACTAGCCATGGAAAACCGTCGGGGTATTTTCTTCAGCAGTGATTTAATGATCCGCTTTGGCGAAGCTACAGGTCTCGTTGTTGATGCCGATTGGACCACAGAAATTAAGAACATTAAACCCGAACAAGTACCTGACCCAGAAAAACGAAAGCAACTTCAAAATACTCTAAGTCAATTAAACCCCAAGTTTGTAGCAACAGGTCATGGACCTTGCTTGAACACTTGAAGCCAAAAATTATCTAGACAATCTTTCCTTCATTATTGCAGCCACATCAGCTCCTATAAAAAGGAATGTTCAAAACACCACCTTAATAATGTTCCGACTCAAATCTTTAATACTCATTCCAAAAAAATTAGGCCACTCATTCGAGTGGCCTAATATCTAAAATTAAATCCCGCAAAGTTCCTCATGAATTAATGGATACACGGCTCGAGATTAATCTTCCACTGATCTTTACCAAATTACTATTATTAACTGGAGTAACTAGATTTTTAGTTTTAGCTAACACACCTTACGATTCACACGCATTACTAAATATTAACATATCGAGATAAATAAACTAGTAAGGGAGTAAATACTTTGACCTAAACTGAAACTCTAACCAGTCAAAATCTAAATTAAGGTAAGGAAACTAATCTGGACAAATCCTCCATTATTTCTTCTGTTTAACTTTAAGGGTATTATGATAGTCTATTAGAGTGAACAGCCCTGCTGAAACGGAAACATTTTAGTTTTAATTGTTTAATTACCTGATTACGAACTCAAATTTCCTACTAACTAACCGACCTAACCAACTGATCTAACTAACTAACTAACTAACTAACTGAACTAACTAACTGATCTAACTAACTGATCTAACTAACTGAACTAACTAACTGATCTAACTAACTGAACTAACTAACTGATCTAACTAACTGAACTAACTAACTGACCTAACTAACTGACCTAACTAACTGACCTAACTAACTGAACTAACTGACCTAACTAACTGACCTAACTAACTGACCTAACTAACTGACCTAACTAACTGACCTAACTAACTGACCTAACTAACTGAACTAACTGACTGACCTAACTAACTGAACTAACTAACTGATCTAACTAACTGACTTAACCAACTGACCTAACTAACTGACCTAACTAACTGACCTAACTAACTGACCTAACTAACTGACTTAACCAACTGACCTAACTAACTGACTTAACCAACTGACCTAACTAACTGATCTAACTAACTGAGCGAGGAACTTTGCGGGAAATCTTTCTACTTAATGCTGATTGGATGGTTTCGTAGGATGAACTAAAAACCAAACAACAAAAACCACCCTTCTAGGTGGCTCCAATTCTTCGAAATTCAGCACCGCTTAACTGATTGCAATGCTCAAACCTTCGACGAATCGAAACTTTACCTAGCACGCGACCAACAAATTTCTGATAAACTGAATCTTACTTTTTAGTGTCTATGTCTTTATTATACTTAAATTCTGCTTCTTGTCAAGTGTCCTAAAGAAAATATCGCGAGGTCCTTCCCGCAATGGAGAAGGACCTCCCTCCTAGAATCCATCATTCCACGATAAAATCCATTCTCATGCTTCGATCCAATTTCAGACCCAATTTAGCGGGCAATCCACTCTTTATATAAAGGCTATAAAGCCCTGGAGGATAGCCGTCATGAGGAGGCGACACAATCAGGGAATCCGACCATAGCCCTCCTTGTTTCAGCGAAACGTTCACTGGGAGACCTGTTGCCGTATAGACTTGAATAAATTCCCCAGCCGATTCTGCTAAACTCGTGCTAAATTTAATGGTCCATGTCTTGTTAGCCACTACTCCTGTTTTACTCTCCCAAGGAGAAGCCTCGGCAAGATCAAATAAGATCGATAGAGTCTGAAAAATCATCTTGTGACCTTGCTGCGTAGGGTGTGGATCAATGTGGCCTTGTAAGAAATCGAAGTTCAGAGGTTTTAGATCAAATCCCTGCAAAAAACACGAATATATATCCGCGACAGTATACCCTTGTCCAACTCTAATCGTCGTGTTAATCTGCTGGACAAAAGGATCGAATAGAGAAAACATAATGTCCCCTGGAGAAAACGGGTTATATACGGTCAATGCAAAAATCTGAGCTTCCGGGGTTGATGTTTTAATTGTTCCTATTATTTGCGGCCAATTCGCCTCAAACTCAGCCACACCACTATTTAACTCCGTTTCCAAGGTTCCAGAAAGAGCGATGTCATAAAATGTTTTATTCAGTTCTTTGTCCGTTTGTAGAGCTTTTACTAGCTGCTCTCCCAGTTGCGGGCTATTGAGATCAAGATGGTAAGCGGTTGCTACCGCCCGAATCACAGGTTCAAGTAGATTGTTTCCGCCAATGCTGACGGTCACGACACGCGCATGTGCTAAGGGGTCTTTCAGAGTCCCGTCGTCTCTTAATTGATTTAGGAGACCGCTACTCTTCGCACCAGGTTTCGATAAATTAAAGAGCTGAATACCCTCTTCATCCTGCTTACTTTGCAAGTAAGAAAAAAAGAGATCTGTATATCCTAGCCCAGTAGGAGCGCCTGTGCCATAGGCAATCGAATCACCTAATGAGACCAGATTACTGACTGATACTGGGCTTGCTACCACGTCCCTAGGGATGAGCATAGTTAAGATAAGTAAAACCATGAGGTTTATTATAAACACCGAGATGCTCGTATTGCGCAATCTCAAGGGTTTCCCTCCCTTTAAACAAATACTGGCTTGTCTATGAGGCTTCAAATTACTGGTCAATATTAAATAAAGTTTCCTCCGTCGACGACAATGGTTTGTCCAGTAACGAATCCTGCATTTGCAATTAAAGAATAGACTACTTCGGCGATATCCTCTGGGCCTGCAACACGACCGAGCGGGGTGCCGGCCGCTAGATGCGCGATATGGTCTTCCTTCCCCTCCACCCAACGTGTCTGAACGATTCCGGGAGCCACTGCATTAACCCTGACCTCTGGGGCCATGACCCTAGCCAACGATTTGGTAATACTAATTCCCGCCGCCTTTGAAGCCGAGTAGGCAATAGAACTCCCTAATCCAGTGAGTCCTGCAATGGAAGCGATATTAACGATACACCCTCGATTCTTCTTAAGTTCAGCGGAAACAGCCCTGCAGCAAAAGAACAGGCCCTTGACATTAACGCCCATAATATCGTCCCAATACTCCTCTTTCATTCCCTCTAGATCTGCATGCTCTACGAAATGAGTCATTCCTGCATTATTAACTAAGATATCCAGTTTTCCAAAATCAGCCACTACTTGACTGATCATCGCCCTAATCTCAACATCTTGCGAGACATTAGCTTTATAGGTCAAACAGCGAACTCCTAAACCTTCGACCTCTCGGGAAGTCTTTAAGGCCTCTTCTTCAGAACGAGAATAATTAATGGCAATATTTACTCCGGATCGGGCTAACATTAAAGCAATTGCCCTTCCGATCCCAGTTCCGCCTCCTGTAATCAGTGCGATTTTTCCTTGTAACATTCTAAATTCCCCCTCAATAACTTTTACATAGTCATTATGCTTTCTAGTATAACCCACACACCAAAACGCGACAAGAAATAATGAACAAATCGAACAAGGGACCCCTGCTTGAGTGGCCCCTTGTTCGATGATTGTCTAAATAGATTGTTTGATGATATCTTGCAATTGCTTTGCAGCCCCTTGGATATTTTCCTTAGCCAAAATGGCAGATACAACGGAAATTCCGTCAATACCTGTTGACATAACTTGTAGCGCGTTTGTTAAATTGATTCCCCCGATGGCAACAACGGGGATTTTCACGGAATTTTTGATAAGCTTTAATTGCTCGAAGCTAACCTCGGTGGCATCGGTCTTGGTAGATGTTTTAAAAAGAGCCCCAACTCCTAAATAGTCAGCACCCTGTTCTTGGGCTAAAAGAGCTTCTTCTTGGGTGCTAACGGAAACACCAATAATTTTATTGGGAAAGAGTTCTTTCGCTTTAATCATTGGGAGATCGTCTTGTCCCACATGTAATCCCTCGGCATCGACCGCAAGTGCAATATCCAGTCGGTCATTAATAATCAAAGGGATTTTGTAACGAGAGGTTATCTCTTTTACCCTAAGAGCCAGTTGTAAGAATTCTCGAGTAGAGACCGATTTTTCACGCAGTTGTACCAGGGTAACTCCACCCTTAATAGCTTCCTCAATACAATCACACAAATCCCGTTCTCCAAGCAGTTCACGATCCGTAACAAGATACAGACTGTAGTCTACCTCAATCTCACTCATATCTAATTTTCCCTTCTTGAGCCAAGATCTCGGGGGTTAGGTTATAAATACTATCTAACAGCCTGGCTCGAAAAGTTCCTATTCCCTCTCCATGGTGCAACGAGGCCTGAGCGATTTCTCCTGCGAGGCCCATGCTGATAATTCCTGCTACAACTGCTGCATAGTAATCGTTTGTGACACCGCAAAAAGTACCCACGAGGGATGTTGTCATACACCCGGTGCCCGTGACATCTGACAAAATTCGGTGTCCATTATCCAGTAAACAAACTTGAAGGCCATCAGAAACGACATCCGTCTTTCCTGTAATGCCGATAACGCAATTTAATTCGGACGCTAGTTTCTTGGCGACGATGGAACTATCTTGTTCGTCCGCGAGCGAATCAACTCCCTTAATGGCCACATCTAAGCCCGCCAAGACTTTGATTTCGGACATATTACCCCGGATCACATCGGGTTTAACTTCTCTGATCAGTCTTTCAGACGTATTGGTGCGCAGCTTTGTTGCTCCTACCCCTACCGGATCTAGAATGATTGGAACGCCTAATTCCTTCGCCTTTAACCCCGCAACCAGCATGCTCTCAATCGTCCTAGAATTGAGTGTGCCAATATTAAGGACTAAGGCTGAAGCAAAGCCGACCATTTCTGCGACTTCCTCCAGGTCATCCGCCATTACAGGCGAACCACCGATCGCCAAGACAATATTGGCGCAATCATTGACGGTAACATAGTTCGTAATATGGTGAATCAACGGGCTCTTTTCTTTAACAGCCCTTAAGTTCGCAGAGATTTTCGCACGTAATTCCATTTGACTGTCAACCTCCAAGTTATAGAATGTAGTAAGCTAATCAACACCATAACCGGTATTGTAGCTCCCAGAACAAAATTCAAGTTGATAAACTGGTAATATAATACCGTTCCCAATATGCAGAGGGCTAAAGTACCCCAGTTTACCAATAATTCCACTCGTATCTTCTTATTTTTCAAAAGAAAATAATCCGTCAACAGAATAGCAAACAGAGGCGCAAAAACCGAGCCAATGGCATAGAGGAAATCCTGATATTGCTCAATATTAACGATGATCGCAAGTCCTGTTCCAATCGCGGTCATAACTAAGGCCACTGTTTTTTCCTTTAAGTTTGGAAATATGTTTAGAAAAGTAACCCCTGCGGAATATGCGTCCAGAAAAGTCGTTGTTACGGTCGCCAAGACGATAATTCCTAAGGCTACGACACCAAGATTTGCAGCTAGTAACATGGCTGAAGGGTCTGGATCTGATGCTACTATGGCAGCGCCTAACCCGATAATGTACATCCAGCTGCTACCGAAAAAGTAACCAAGCCAGCTGCCTCCGGCTCCCCCTCGCTTTGTCTTGGCAAATCGAGTATAGTCGGAGATCAGGGGTAACCAAGATAAGGGCATGACCACTGCTAATTCTAAAGCTGAGCCGAAGGCCATTTCCCCAGTAACCTGCTTACTAAACAACTCATGGTTACGGAAAATTATAACGCTTAAGACTATTGTTAAAAGAAACAATAAAATAACGGCAATGTGGTTGGCCTTTTTCCAGCCGGTATCTTTTCCGAGCCAAACCCAAACAAAGATAAAGGCCCCAATAATTAAGCTCCAAACTGTCAAATGATCGAATGCCCATAATAGTTTCGTAATCTGGTTAACCGATCGCGCCCCGGATATAATCATCACGGCTGTCCAACCCAGCAACTGTAAAACGTTAAGAATTGAAAATAAGTACGAACCATACTGGCCAAAGGAAATTCTGGTAGACACCAAAGCTGGAATCCGCTCATTCGTGCCAATGATTCCTCCCAAAACTAGAAGAGTTGTTCCCACCAAGTGTCCCAAAATAATCGCCAAAAGGCCCATCTTAAAACCCAGTGGAGCCAGCAGCCCTCCCGCTAAAATTTCTGCTACAGAAATCGCCGCGCCGAACCAGAGGGTTGTAAAGTTAAACATGCTTAAGTTATTCTTATTTTCTAAACTCACTCGATTAATCCCGCCTTTTTGTAAAGTTCATAAAAGTGATGGGTTGGCCCTACGCCTTTGCCAATGGCTAAAGAATGTTGAATGGCCGTTGTAATATACTCCTTTGCTCGTGAGACAGCCTCGTTCAGATGATACCCCAGAGCTAGATTTGCAGTAAGAGCGGACGAAAGAGTACAGCCCGTTCCGTGAGTATTTTTAGTAGCAATTCGAGACGTGGAAAAATAACTGAATTCCCGTCCATCATAGAGGATATCAGTCGAGTCATCCTCTAGGTGCCCCCCCTTCAGCAGAACATTCTTGGCCCCCATCTGATAAATAGCTTTAGAAGCCTCTTCCATTTGCTTCAGAGTGTTAATGGACATTTTAGTCATTACCTCAGCCTCCGGGATATTAGGAGTTACGATCATAGCTAAAGGCAGTAATTCTTTTATCAGCGTTGATTCCGCCTCTGGATTTAACAAGTGGTAGCCGCTTTTAGATACCATGACTGGGTCAACAACGATCGTTTGTGGCTTATAACGCCTCAACTGTTCAGAAATTACTTCTATGGTCTGAACTTGAGAAACCATACCTATTTTTACCCCATCGACCTCAATATCCTCAAAGATTGCCTCGATTTGTTTGGCAATTACATCTCTTGAGATATCCTGTACTGCAAAAACTCCTTGGGTGTTTTGGGCGGTAACTGCGGTTATAACACTCATTCCATAGACTCCATGAGCAGAAAAAGTCTTTAGATCAGCTTGAATTCCCGCTCCCCCACTGCAATCTGAACCAGCTATGGTAAGTACTTTTTTCATGACGTCCTCCTAAACATTCTTGAATTCTCTTAAAGTCTAAAAAAGAGCACAGACCCCCCAGAATAGGGTTTGTGCTCCTTCATCTACATAAAAGAGTAAAACTGCTTACCTACGCTGGCATTATCCAGATCAGGTTAATAGGGTCTTAGACCTTATAGGGTCTAAATCTCAGCCAGCCTTTCCAGCTCCCCCGCCCATTGCAATATTGTTTGTTAAATTTAACATGGGAAAAGCCTAAAGTCAACGTCTTCATCCGTCATTTACCATTATAATACGTTCATTCCCTCTATACTAGTTACTCTTGTATTCCTCCAATTCCCGTCCTACTCAATCCCACTTTCGTTCTTTGGGATAGCCATTAAATGGTTTACAGCATTTCTTACGACTTATGATATAGTAAAACGGATGAAATTTTAGAGGTGTAACTATGACCGTAGCCAAAATTAACAATAAGGTCTTTAATTTTCTAAAGCAACGACGTGGACTATTATTAACTACTAGCATGTGTTTGTTAGTGATCTATCTCTTATTTTTCTGTTCTACAACTAGGCCGACATGGGAAGGCTTGATCGACGTCCTCAGCAATCGCAACCCGCCGGCTTGGTTGGTGCCTTCGCTACCTGGCGAAAAAACTGACGTCACACAAACCAAGATCTATAAACGGCAAAAGCTAGCTCAGTTTAAGGTTAAAGCGAACACAGTAAACCAAGATATCAAAACTGTTCTAGGGATAAAAACAGCGATCACAGAGGACCTAGCCCAAGGAAATTCGACGCCCTGGGCAAAGCTCAAGATTGACGTAGCTGCTGCAGGAAATACTTTTGTAGAGTTCTGGGGTATTTCCATTATTACCTACCAGGGCCAGACCATTATTGTTGGTGAGAATTCTCAACCCATCAATCTCAACGATAGGGTACTACGTTGGCAAAAGGAAATTGAAGTGTCCGCTAAGAAGTATACGCTTGAGCCTGCCTTAATTGCAGCCGTAATTGAACAAGAATCCGGTGGAGACCCGAACTCAGTTAGTCCCGTTGGGGCATTGGGTTTAATGCAGCTGATGCCGTCTACCGCGAAATCATTAAATGTAAATCCATATGACCCCGCTCAAAATATTGACGGCGGAGCCCATTACTTGCAAATACAACTGAAAGAATTTGGTAATCTTCCGGAAGCACTTGCGGCTTATAATGCTGGGCCAGGAAATGTAGAGAACCATTCCTGGGCAAAGATCCCTGAAACTCTGAACTATGTTCAGAGGGTACCCAATCTCATCAACAAATACGAACGGCTTTGGAATGAAAACCGATCACATTAATAAATATTGGTACAAGTTCAGTGTCAAATTGGATTCTGGTATTTTAGGCTTAAGACCTTGAAATAGAAAAGCGCTCTAGCGAAGTTTGAAGCTTACTTGAGCGCAGTTAAAACAGAATTCAGGAAGAGGTCCTCCGGACAAGTTCAAATAATCCAATGAAAGTCATCTCTACAAACGAGAACCATAGTTTTGATTGACAAAAGTCGCTGAGTATTTTTTTAACTTCCATTCCGGGATTTTGCAGGTACCGCAGGCATGAAAAAACAACTTATTTCGAAGGCATCGTGCTGCTCGGCTATGCTTGGAATTGTAGATCTGAAACTTTTCATTACAATGGGTTACGATCTCTGCAGTGTTTCCATGGATCGTCATGCTTTTAATGCCATGCAGAATCCCGTTTCTCGAAGGCCATAACTTTAATTTCTCTACGAACTTAAAAAAATCGACATTCTTGCGATAATAACGTTTTTTATTTCCAGAATCTATCGTCATCTATTTCGACTCCAATCTATTCTACGATTACCGCGATTCGAGTGGAAAAATTTCAAGGCGATTTGCGATTAGGGAGAGGCGTTTACAAAACGTCAAAAATCATGGTAGCCACTCCAATCTGCAATGGATCATGGAGCAATCGTTTGGGAAGTTGCTCAACGCCTGTTGCCTGCACCCCCAGTGGAATACCAGGTGCTGCAATCCTTGTATCTCCTGTGATATGCCGCAACAAAATAACATCTTCAGCTGGGCAAGCATCCACCAAAATGCTATGCCTCCCTAAAGCGCCGTCTAAGTCTGTTTCTATCTTTACGGAATAACCCTGTTTTAACAACCTCCCAGATAACCTTTGGCTAGCCGACAAATCTATGTCATATATTGAAACCTCTGCCCCAAAGTGCATTAGCGCTAAAGCAGCGCCAGTACCTACAGGGCCTGCCCCGATTACCAATACTTTTTTACGCATTAATCCATGGCACATGAGCTCTAGGCCAGACACATATCCCTTGCCTGTAGCATCTCCATTATCAGAGACCTTACCTGTTCTCACGTTTACAGCCACAAAACGATCATCATCTGCCATGAACAAAATCTCCGAACTATTTTGCACAGCTTCAGCCACACCACCTGCATCCCGGCTATTTGTAATAACGACGTCAAATCCGAGATAGTCTATAATGCTGGCGACCGACTCAACAAAACCTTTTATTATACCTTGTCCACAGGTCATCGGAATCACGGCGACTTTCGGATTTTGAACGTAGCCTCCGCTAACTACCTTACCTACTGCATGGGCGGCAATCTCTCGTAAAGAACAACCCGTCATCCTCACCAAATCAGCGTTATACTCCTCTAATGTACTGGCAATTTCAACAACATCATCTTCTTTAAGTCGAGTCAAACCGATCATCTCCCTGATGCCATTCTAATAAATCCTTCGCTATCTTCAATTACCGGGTAACGGTCGTGGTAATGTCTAATTCCAAATGCCTTGCAGATCTCTTGAAGAACAATGCATCGTTTATCCCACGCTGTTTGGCAGTCTTCTCCTGTGATAATCAAAGTGGCTACCCACTCCGTTTTATCTGGTAAATAACTTGTAAGCGCTTCATCGGCTCCGAAGAAATCTTGATATACATGAAGCGGACCGGCGTCAGCCATAATATGTTCACCAGAAACTTCTAAATATTCGTCCACAACGTGGATATGTTCATAGATTACACCCTGTTTTTCTAAGACATCAAATTCTTGCCAGGGCTTATCTTGCACAAAGGCTTCTCCAAGGATTTCTAACATATTAATCCCTGTAGAGTGATAAACCGCAATCGGTGTTTGACTAGGAAGCCTAGCATCAATTTCTAAAACTTTTAATTGTCCCTCATGGAGTATCGTTTCAATGTCCATGATCCCATTCAATTTTAAACTACGAGCTAAACTAAGACCAATCTGTTCAAATTCTATTTTGAGTTTATCTGACAAAATTGCAGAACCCACGACACGTTTGCAATCATAGCCTTCATCCATATGAAGTTCTGTGATTTTTAATACCTTGTAACATCCCGAGAAACCGATGACCTCTAACGAATAGGAGGGTCCTTCTAAATACTCCTCGGTAACCCAGCCACTTAAATTTTTTCCAGCCAATAAACGTTGATATTCCAAAGCACTATTTATTTTAATGACCCCTTCACTCCCACTAGCATCGGAAGGTTTTACGATGATAGGAAAACCACATTCCGGCCATGGGATTGGTGCAGGGACTCCACTACGTGCAAACAGTTCGTTCGAACTAATTTTCGAAGAAGAAATCGCATAAGACTCTTCATCAAATACCAAGGGAACACTGGCATAATTCGCAGTTCTCACGAGGCTCTTTAAGGCCTCGTTATTTTCTAAGGCGGGGATAATAAGATCAATCCCTTTGAAAAACAAATTCCATTCAACGACGCTCGTAACATCCAGTTCATAAAATTGATCACAAAGTTCTGCCGCCGGGACCCAAGTTTTCTTATCAATCAAGACAACTTCCCATCCGGCTTTTTTCGCAAGATAGGCCGCTTCGACCCCCTGAAGTTTTCCACCTACAATTGCTACCCGCATGCCTATGCCCCCCCATGAAATCTTATTGCCGCTGCAAGACCCACGCTGCATAGTCATCCCGGCTCGCTAGAGCAAGACCATTTTGCTTTAAGATGGGAATTATCTTTGGAATCGTGCGGTTTCCGTCTTCAATGTCCAACGAATGATTAGATACTCCCGCCAAGCCAGACTGAGGAGGTATAATCGAAGTTACGACGTTAGCTCCCGCGTTAAGACGCTCCGCTAAGCCGTTGAGTCCATCCACATCCAATGAAGCCGGAATCAAGCGATCCGGAAAAACTAAACGCATAACTGCGATGATCAGTAACTCTTTTGAGCGAGGTACCGAAGGAAAATCCTGCATTGGCGTATCCGACTGAGGAACAAAGCTCATCACTCTGAGTTGGTCAGCTCCTAACTCCCGCATCGCCTCCAGCGAGTTAACTAGGTCTTCATCCGTATCCCCGACACCGGTGAGTAACCCCTCTTCAATAAGGAAGCCCATCTTTCGAGCCATTTCCTTTCGTTCCATCCGTTCGTCAAAGCTTTGACCAAGCCGGAGTTTGCGGTATAAATTCGGGTTATGTGTTTCCTGATACGTGGCATACCAATCGACGCCAGCCTCTTTAAATCCCCTTAGAACCTTCTCTGGAACAAGACCAGCGGAAATCATGATCGGTATTTCTGTACGTTTCTTGATAAGTTCCACGGTCCTGATTAAGGGCGCAAATCCCGATTCGCGGTTGTCAAAATATAACGGATCTTCTCCCATCGTCAAATCTAGTAAGTGCACTCCGGATTCTACAAGGCTTAAAGCAGTCGCCATTATTTCTGAATCAGTTTTACGATAACGTTTCAATGTATGATTTGATTTACGATATAGACAAAAAGCACACTCGTTTCGGCAATAGGTCGAGAAATAAACAAAGCCATAGACAAATACTTTGTCTCTAAAGTGGCGAGTTCGAAGAAGACGAGCTGTTTCAAAGACTTTAATAAGATCATTTCCCTCGGATAATCCCAACAAAAAGTGGAGCTCATTTTTGCCTAGGGTGATTTCTTGGGTCGCTTTTTCCAGTATCACATCCAATTTTATACCCGACGTATCCATGGTCAAAGTCCCCTTCTTATGCAAATACTAGTATTACAGAATCAATCATAGCTTTTTAGTTCACACCCCGAGTATCTTTAAATATTTAAGCGTACACCATCAAGGTAGGTAAGGCTCCTACCCATACTTTGGACATTTTGGGCTCCTTCCTTAACCAAGAGTAAGCGTTCCAATCCAAATCCGATCCCCACCCAGGGGTCAATAATTCCCCATTGATCATCTAAAGGATGAGGCCCCATAGCACTGGATCCTAATTCTATACCCTTTACAACATCTAATGTATCTCCATAAACAACAGACGTCGTTGATTCTAACTGATAATCGGTAATGCCGGCTGTATCCATCACCAAGACAGCAAGTTCTTCCAATCTTTGCTGTCTCTGCTCTTCTGGTAAACCCAGTTCTGTCAAATTCAGCATAGTAAACTCATTAAGATGAAGAGCACCCTGAGACTCTTTACGGTAGCACGTCCCTATCTCAAAGATGCGAATAGGTTTTTCCCATAAACGCAATAAATCTTTCCATAGCGTGTATAGATTGGGTGCCAGCATCGGACGCAAACACCTCTTGGCATCAAGCCAGAATACTTGGGAAGAGAGCGGATGTTCATCTGAGACTGACATTTTTGCTAAAGATCCTTTTGAAATAATCGTGGGAGTGACAACCTGAACAAATCCCTTCCGAGTCAAAGCTTCGACAAGTTGCTGTTCAAGCACACATAAAGATGGGCGTTTTTTTATCTCTTTCAAGTCTTGCAGACGATCCTTACCTCTCACCACCAATAAACGTTCCTGTTCTTGAAAGGCACGGTCGCGGTCTTGTGGATAATCGAAATACATTGCTTGTTGTGCTTCACTGGCGTTGAGTTCTTGTAATCTTTGTTTTTGGATCTGCGTCCATGTTATTTCCAACTCTGCTTACCCCCTGAATTTATTGGCGAGGAGTACGGGAGTTTCACCCGCCTACGCGGATTTAGAGTCCACGCGATCAATCCGATCTACCCCCCATGTTTAGTTTCTAACGAAGCTTGCAATGCCAACATCAAAAACTGAGACAACTTTACCTAATCCGGGACGTCCCCAAAGCGTTTCGAGCCCAGAAATGACTAAATTTCATCACTTACTTAGGTAGACCGCCATACCTTAAACCTCCATGACCATTAACCAAATCGATTGTCTATGTTGTTGCTGGCTTGGCTTTGCCGAATTTCAAGCGGCTATGAGGACAGGTTCGCTGCTCGGCACACATATCACACGTGATAGAGCAGGACATGTTCGACTTACTCAGTTTTTGTCCAATTGGAATAAGCAAGGTATGAGATTTTATCGGAGACATTAACATCGTGTCCCCTAAAGTCACACCAATTTCTCTTGCATCCAGCAGATTAAATAAGGTTTTCTGAGCTTCTAAGGGGATCTGAACCCCCCCTGGATATAAGCTATGACCTGACTGTAAACTGCGTTTTATCACTTGCTTGACTACCATCTCCCTTAATAATTCTAGGGATTCATCAAGGGCGACTGTCCCGCAACCATCTAAGACCATCCCCTCCAGCATCTCGCCTACATCAAACAAACGAACTGATTCTGCTTCAAGGCGAGTGCCGATGGTTTGGATTGCTATTAATACTTCGTGCGCCCCCTCAAAGAAAGCGGTGGAAGCCTGGAAAGGAAACTGATTTGCAAGCAGGATTTCTCCTGTACCCGTAACCTTCACCGGTACATACTCATAGATACAGCGAACGTCAATCAGTTCTAACGCTTTGAGTCGCATCTGTTCGATCACCGGCTTAAAATTCCGGCTCCGTTCAGAGTCCGCATTCGGCATACCAATCCGCCGATAAATTTCGGAAGTATCTAAGTTTATGTTTTTCCACTCAATTCGTTGCATATAAACCTCCCCAATTTCAAACTTATAAGTTTCTTAATGTACCCTATATCTACTCCTTAGACCACGCTTTTCCCAAACTTTATTGGGAGTCGCTTCGATCTCCAATTCACCTCATCTAATACAATGAGTGTAGCCGATAAGTTGTTTTGTAGAAATATCGGTGCCGGTATATTTTTCCGAATTCGTTTTACTTAAGGAGCATCCTCTTTGTCTTATTTGAGAAGAGGATGCTCCCATATTTTTATTCTACATCTCGAATTGTTTGTTACGATAGGCTTTAAGATATTTGGCACAATAGTCATCCCGACCAGCCAGTGTTTCTGCCGTGATCAAACTCGCCATCATCATTTTATCCAAAGGGTTAATAATCAGCCCATCTAACCCTTTGCCAATAGCCATAATCGCAAAGGCATGATTCATGAATTTTCTCTCCGGAAGGCCATAGGATATATTAGATAGCCCACACATCGTGTGAACTCCTTTGAATCGCGTCATAATGGCTTCAACGGAGTTAATGAATTCTACAGCGAACGTGCTGTTTACGGAGATCGGTTGTACCAACGGATCTACATAAATGTGGTCAAGCGGCACATTGTTTTGGACGAGCCCATTTATGAGCTTATCGGCAATTCTCAACCGGTCATCCATCGTTTCAGGCATTCCTTCATCACTCATGCAAAGCGCTACAACTTTTAAATCTGTGCCTGCAACAACAGGAATCAACGCATCATAACGCACCTTTTCTAGAGATATGGAATTAATCATCGCAATGCCTTTATGAACGGACAAGGCAGCTTCAATCGCCTTTGGATCTGGGCTGTCTATACAACAAGGTGCGTCAACAACGTCTTGAACCGTTTTAACAAGCCATTGCAGGCATTCTAGTTCCTTGCCAACAAAGATACCTGCGTTAACATCAATGTAATTTGCCCCAGCCACGAACTCATCCTTCGCCACCTTTTGAATGTATTCAACATCTTGTGCTTTGATGGCCTCACCAATGGTCTTACGACTAGCATTAATTAATTCTCCTACAATGAGCATTTCATTTCCTCCTCATGTGTGATCAATCCTGATTCCCTTTCAACCCTGTTTACGAAGATTTGACAGCAACTTCTATGAAAGGCATCGTTGTTGTTAATAACAATAGACTATACAAAACCGAGTTCTACGGCCAGAAAGGTAAGTTCTGCAAGTTAAAACAATATATTAGACTTTAGACGCCAGAAGTTGCTTACAAAGCTCTACCGCCGAGCCAGCGTCCGGTGCATACCCGTCCGCTCCGATAGTGTCAGCGTAATCCTTTGAAACAGGTGCTCCCCCGATAATCACCTTAATTTTATCTCTAAGGCCGTTTTCTTTTAACAACTCGATGATATCCTTCATAGCTGGCATGGTTGTGGTTAAAAGCGCCGACAAGGCAATAATATCAGGTTCATGCTTAATACTAGCGTCAATAAAGTCTTCGGCAGAAATATCTACTCCCATATTTATCACTTCAAAGCCGCCACTTTCGACCAGCATACTAACTAGGTTTTTACCGATATCGTGGAGATCCCCTTTTACCGTTCCAATCAGAATCCTCCCATTGCTTTTTTGGTCGGCTACAGCAATTAACGGTTTAACTATCTCTAGCCCGCCACTCATACTCTTCGCAGACATGAGCACTTCTGGCACATACATATCTCCAGCCTTAAAGCGAACTCCCACTACATCCATTCCTGCAATTAAGCCCTCGCTCACAATTTCCAACGGGTTATTTCCCGCTGCGATAAGACTCGTAACTTGATTCTTGACCTGGTCCCTCTGGCCTGCAATAACACTTTGTGCAAGTTCCGCATAAGTTACCATTACAAATTACCTCCTCTTTTAAAAATACTTAAATCTGGTTTACCAATTCGCATTGACTTCCTTAACCTGGATGAAAGGTCTTTATATAAAGCTTGCTATTCCGCCAAATGGATAAAACAAGCATTATTTCGTATAGATTTCCTACATACGGTCCCCGTAGTCTTAAACCACGGATATCTTCAATTCCAAATGATAATCGATGATACCGACGTTATCCATGACCAAGTGCGCGAGTTCTTCTAATCGTTGTTGTCCCCGATACTCTGAGACAGTCATTTTAGCTAGTGATCCCTTTGAAACACATCTCTTACAGTACTTCACTGGCGTTAAGTAATATTTCATTCTGCTTACCCTCTGGATTAATTGGCGAGGAGTACGGGAGTTTCACCCGCCTACATGAATTTAGAGTCCACGCGATCAATCCGATCTACCCCCCATGTGTAGCTCCGCCTAGAAAATGCGTAGGTTGCTAATGGTCTGATGCGAAAATAAAGTATATTTTTCTTGTTACAGGAGGGCAGGCTCCCTAATTTCGATAATCTACGGATTGTCCTGTCCTCCTGGTGTAACCCCATTCTTAAATAGATGGTGCGAGGATTGCTTCCATACAACGATGGACATCTCATCCGGCAATGGTCAATCTGTACTTACATCAATGATCTTTTTGCATCAGCAATAACCTTTGCAAATTCTTTTTCGACTTCGACACCTAAAGGCGCCGGTTGATGAGTAGCCACTAAATTCTTGGCTTTTTCTTTTGCTACATCCTCGACTTTCTGGCCTTTAATGGCCCATTGTTCGAATGTTTGTCTCTGGCTAATGGTTGGTACCCATAATTCCCCAGATCGCAGATATTTCCTGGTATGTTTATGACCGAGAAAATTATCGTGGTTTTCTACTATTTCGGCTATAACATCAACCGCCAGGTTCTCTTCGTTAACTTCAAATTCTCTTATGGTTCTTTGAACCACCGAAGAAATCTCATCATCCATGACCAGCATGGTGTAACACTCCACCAAGGCATTATCTAGTGAACCAGCCGATCCGATGATGTCACTGCCAGCAAGAGCTTCCATTAAGGCGTTGTAAAGGTGTTCATACCCGCTCTGCATATCTGCAATCTTGGAGCTTCCACAATATCCACCGGGAGCAACAGGGATATGATAGTAACGTCCTAATTGATTCAGTCCCGCAGACATCATACCCATTTCAGGCATTGCCCATAATCCAAGACCTGTCCTCATATCCATAAATGTCGCACGTGAGGACATTGTTAAGGGACAGCCGGGTTTGAAAAGCTGCGCCGCGATCACGCCGGCCAGGATTTCCGCATTGTGCATAGCAACGAGACCATTCATGCTCATCGGACCAGTAGCACCCATTTGTGGACAAGGCTCCACGCCTAACGGCAGACCCGCTTCCACCACATCTAACAGTGCTTCCGCTGGTCCAAATCCATATTCCAAGGGGCTGACCGGCGAAACAGGTAAAGTGGCCAAAGGTTTTTCCATGAGAGCCTTTTCGCTGCCTGCCGCTGCCACCAACAGTTCTTTAATAAATTTCAATTCCCGTGAGGACTCCACACAGATACTCAGGGGTTTGGAAGTATTACGCAAACAGGTAGCCGTCTCAACCGTCAGAATTATTTCCTGAGGAACGTCCCTGGGAAAGAGGGGTGAAATAATATCGATATTGTCCAGGGCATCCGCCAAGCGGGTAATATCCTCCAAATCCTTGAGTAGGGCATCCCTGCGTTTTCCGCTCTCTATATCAATCACAGACGGAGCGCCAACCAATGTCTGACAGTAAGCTTTTTTACTGCCGATTTCCAATCGATGCAGGTCATTTCTGCCATGGAGATTGAAAACAGCTGGTACAGTTTTCATCCCTTTATCAATAACATCTTGAGTAAAAAGAATTCTGTTACCCTTTTCAATGCAGCCGTGATCTAAAAGTAGTGTCCGGAACCTTTTTGAACTAGTACTAATCCCCACTCTTTTTAGGAGATCAAGGCTTGCTTCGTGAACCTGCAAAAGTTGCACCTCAGAATAGTAATCAAATCTCATCTTTCTACCTCCATTTTCTATTGGCCGTCATTCAATTACCCAGCCGACACTCCCAAAAGCCGTTTGGCAACATCGACAGCCACCGAAGCATCTTCAGCATATCCATCGGCTCCAATAGTATCAGCCCAATTCTGGTTAATTGGTGCACCGCCGATCATGACCTTAACTTTTTTTCTGAGACCTTCTTCTTCCAGAAGTTCAACAATTTCCTTCTGTCGCCCAACAGTCGTTGTCAGAAGCGCAGAAATTCCAATAATGTCGGGCTTGAAATCCAGGGTTTGCTCAATAAACTTTTTGGCGGGAACGTCAATCCCTAAGTCCAACACCTCAAATCCTGCCGTCTTCAACATCATTATTACAATATTTTTGCCAATTTCATGTAAATCGCCTTGAACTGTTCCCATCAGCACTCGTCCTAAAAACTCCCTTTTTTGACCAGCCATTAGCGGTTCTATTACTTTGATTCCCGCATCCATGGCTTTAGCACCTAACAATAAATCTGGTAAGAAGTAGGTTCCGTTACCAAACAAGGCACCTACTGCCTGAATTCCTTTGGTGAGGCCCTCATTGATGACCACAAGAGGTTCGATCCCAGCTGCAACTGCTTTTCCAGTCCACTCTATTACCTGCGCGTCGTCGCCTTCTTGAACACCTTCAATAATCTTTTTTAAAATCTCTTCATCAGCCATGGTAATCCCTCCCGTTTTTCCCCTTTTATAGGGCGTCTACAATTATTCTTTTTCCGCGGCATATTCTTTTTCCGCTTCCTCAACGATATCCCTAATGACTTGCATAATACTTTCGGCCAATGGCAGAGGAGTATGATTGTTCAAGATGAAGTTGGCCTCAGCGTACGCCCGGTCAGTCAAATTCGTCTCTCCATCAATCACCCAGGTTTCCCGCATGGATCGGTCAAACAATTTGGTATGGGACTGTTCTTTCTTAAAATGATCAAAGGTATGCTGATGACTGACAAACTCACCGCCAGGACCAATCTCCTTGATTATGTCCACAGCCATGTTTTCATCAGAGACGTTAATTCCACCCAGAACCTTCCTAATCATCTTAAATATTTCGTTATCCATTACAAATTGAGCAAAGTCAAAGGTCATTCCCATGTCGAGCATGCCCGCTCCGTAGATCAGATTCGCGCCACCCTGGGCAGCGAGGAGACCTGTCAGAGTTTTTTCATGAGAAGCTTGAGCATCGGGTATTTTACTGTCTGCCTATCCGCCAGCTACAAAACTTGGCAAATTATAATATTGGGCCATCCTAGCCACAGCCGCGCTGATCATCCCCAACTCAGGGGAACCTACAGGCGCCGTAGTGTGCCGCATATCCATGATCGTTGTTGAACACCCGTAAATGCAGGGTGCTCCTTTGCAAGCTAATTGGCTGAGAATGATAGCACTCAATACTTCTGCGTTATGCGTTACCAACGTTCCCCCTAGAGTTACTGGCGAAGTAGCACCCGCCAGTGCCATAGAGATAATGTTGACCGGAATTCCTGCCCTCGCTGCTTCAATCAGCACGTCCGTGCATTCCGGAATTAGCTTGAGCAAACTGGTCGGACAGACGTTGAAACTGATTATCGGTCGTTCCTTTAATTGATCCCGCCCACCAGCCACCGCCGCCGCCATAGCAATCAATTTTCGCGCGTTTCTCACCCCATCAGCGCCGATGAAAAAGTGTTTGCTGGTGTTGGGGAAAATTGCTTCCGCATTATGCAACGCCTGAACTGGACCCGGGAAATCCTGTGCCACCACCGCACGATAGCTAATATCCATTTCCGAAAGATAATCGCTCATCTTAGCCGCATTGGCGACATCTTGCTTATTGCTACGACGATATTTTCTGGTAACCGGATCGATTACATTAACCCCTTCACCGAAATTAACAAATCCCACCCGGTTGCTTTCCAAGATATAATCTTTCTTTGGGTCCCTAGCGGCAAGCAAAATAGTACTCGGCGCTGAGCGGACCGCTTCTTCAACAATATATGGAGGAATTTTCACGATGTTTGATTTTGCATCAACCGTGGCCCCTGCAGCACAAAATATCTCTTGTGCTTCCTTGCTATCCACTCGCACTCCTACATGCTGTAACACATCGAGAGTCGCGCAATGAATAGCATAAAGCTCATCCTGTGAAAAGACATTGACTCCAAAACCGCCCATCATAGTAAAGCTGGCATGTGCATTCCTTGACATTCTTTAACCTCCGTTCTAATTTTTTTCGATCAGCAACAATTGCTATCTACGTCCTAATTCTATTGCAAGAGTTATACCAGCAAATAAACCTTTGTGAATTTTTTCGGATAAAGTCTTGGTACATCCCTGAATCGCTGGATTTTCTTATCTCTTCCATTAAATCGTTCCACATTAATGATTCTCTCTGACCTATGCGTCTTTCGTTAAGGTAAAAATTAAAAGCAGTGTAAAAATATGTAGCATTATTTTTGCTACATATTTTTACACTGCTTCACTAATTTAAAAATTATAATTTATAATTTTTATGTTTGATACCCATTTTGCGTATCCTATAATACAGGACCTGCCTGCTAATACTCAATTCATTGGCCGCCTTGGTGATATTACCACCATGCCGTTTCAAAGCGTTGATCAACCTAGCGCATTCCTGCTCCTTAATCTCCGTAAACACTTCGAGTTGATTTATCTTTTCATTGATTATAGACATAGTACCCATAAAGGAGTTGAAATTTCGGGGCGTATATTTTATGCTAAAAACGGGTTCATCCTCTGGAACCATATTCATTGCCGCTTCAATCCAGTGTTTCAACTGTCTGACATTGCCTGGCCAGTCATGGCTTTCCAACAGCGCGAATATATCTGGGGAAATTTCGCAAATATTCTTTTTCATTTTTACATTAAAACCTTTCACAAAAATCCTTACCAGAAGATTGATGTCCTCTTTCCTTGTGCGCAAAGGCGGGATTTCCAAGTTAATCACCGCCAGCCGGTAATATAAATCACTTCGCAAGAGATTTTGACGGATGACTTCTAGGGGTTCGATATTGCAAGTGCTAATGATGCGTACATCGACAGGAATCTCGTTCTTTCCTCCAAGTCGCCTAATTTTTCTTTCTTCCAGGGCGCGGAGCAATTTGCTCTGCAAACCAAGGGGCATGGAATTGATCTCATCTAAAAAGAGAGTGCCGCCGTCCGCTTCCTCAAATAAACCTTTCCGGTCAATCGCACCAGTAAACACACCTTTGACCGTACCAAAAATAATGCCCTCCAGCAATGTTTCGGGGATGGCAGCGCAGTTAATGGACACCATGGGTTTTAGGCATCGACTACTGCTGCCGTGAATGCTCTGGGCGAACATCTCTTTGCCCGTACCGGTTTCCCCGTAAATAAAGACTGGTGAATCCGATTTGGCAGCACCCCTTGCCCAACTGACGCTATCACGAATACGGACACTGTCACCAAGGATGTCGTCAAACGAAAAACTCCGTTCTTTTGCTGACGAACCACTGACCAAGACGCTAAGCAAATCCGACTGCTCAAGCTCCAATCTCTTTTGTAGGTCAATTATTTTGTCAACCATCTCTTCACTCTCTTGCAAATTTCTGTAGACAGCTACTGCTCCCGTAGTTCTTTCTCGTTGTTTGACTGGAAAATTATTTCCAGTGACACGAACATGCTTACCATAATTAGAGCAGTAGTATTGAACATAAGTACCAAAGAACTCTTCTTTCTTTAAACATTTCCCCAGTGTACTGTCTTCTGGATCAAAGTTATAAACTTCCGCCGTATGTCGACCAATAATATTTTCAAGTTTCAGCCCGTCAAATTCTAACTGAACCCTATTGCAGTAAACGATCCTATTTCTAGAATCAACTATCATCACCCCTTCGTCGATATTGTCCAGAATGGTTCTGTATGCTTCATCTAGAAATAACGTCTTTTCCATATCCTGATCCTCGTCCTCGTCCTCGTCCTCGTCCTCAGATATGATGACCAAAAAAAATGTACCGGTGATTTCATTTCCCATAGGCAGTGTTTTTAAACAAATGTTTTTACTATTATATGGCTGTTTAATAAACGTATTAGACCCAAAACAAGGCTCTTGAAATCCCGGAATAATTTCCGAAATTTTTCTATTCATTAGAAACACCTGGTCAACCTGCAATATCTCTGCAAAACTCGAATTGCAAATTTCCAATATACCTGCTGAATCAATGACAGCTAATCCCTGATGTATATCCGAAATGAATGCTCCAAACACGTCTTTAATAAGAGAGCTATTCTTTAGCATTAGGACACCTGCTTTACATCAAATTTCTCGCCCACATCAATATACAATTTGCTTCTACATACATATTTTCAGCATTTCCATACCCGCCCTGCGCAAAATTTTTTTTAGAACTAAAGTAGTGTGATTACAAGGCAAAAGTAATTTACATAGGTTTTAAGTCGACTTCGCATAGGATTATTATATAACAAAAAGGTTCCGAAAGTAGATAATTTTTACAATTATGGAACTTATATTTTGCGGTTGCGAGTATGTATTCTCCCATAACAAATTATCCCTCTCATGTTTAAACAGTATAGGGTTTTCCTAACTGTCTACATAAGAGGGATAATATCCACCCAACGTGAAAGGGGCTCTGAATTTCTCAAGGCTTATTATTTCTCTAATTGAGATTCAAACTCGTTAATGACTCCATCCATGACACTGATGGCAGCCGCTGATACAGGCACCACCTTATGCTCAGTTATAATTCGCTCGGCCTCAGCATAAGCACGTTCAGTGACACCTTTGCCGCCGGTCAAATCCATCCAAACTTCACGATTGCGCCGGTCAAAAATTGCGGCAATGGACATTTCTCTCATGTGTTTAAAGGTATGCGGATGAGTCATAAATTCCCCCCCTGGGCCAACTTCTTTGATGATATCCAGAGCCAGCGACTCATCGCTCAGATCGATTCCACCAATCACTTTGCGCACCCGGGTGAAGTTTTCGATATCCAGAACAAATTTAGCAAAATCAAAGGTTAAGCCGGATTCCAGACAGCCCGCCCCATAGGTAATATTCGCGCCGGACAAGGTGGTTAACAGCATAGTCAGTGAAGATTCATAGCCGGCTTGGGCATCAACCAATTTGCTGTCGGTCTGCCCACCATTCCCCCAGAAAGGTAACTTGTAATACTGGGCGACTCTGGCCAAAGCAGCACTCAACATTCCCCATTCCGGTGCCCCTACCGCAGCCACGGTGAACCGCAAGTCCATAATCGTGCTACAGGTGCAGTACATGGTGGGCGTGCCCTTTCTGGTCAATTGGGCCAAGACCAAAGTGCTTAGGACCTCGGCGTTATGCTGCACCAATGTTCCGCCTAAGGTAGCCGGCGCAGTTGCGCCGCTCAGCGCCATGGGGATGATAGCCACACCCGCGCCACCTCTCGCCGCAGTGATCGTGCCTTCACAGCATTGTTTGACTAAAACCAATGGACTGGTGGGACAGACGAAAGCGGTTACAAAAGGACGTTTCTCAAAATTCCCCTTGCTTCCGGCCACCGCATACGCCATTTCAAGGATTTTTTTAGCGCTATCACCCATACCAAAGGAAAGAAGAATATGCTTGGAAGTATTGGTTACCATGGCCTCAAAATTATGCAATGTTTGTGCCCCGGGGTTTTGATCGCCAGAACACATCGACCGCTCCACCATAGGCACCTGGTTATAGTAATCGCACAACAAGGTAGCCTGGGCCAAATCCTGCTTGACCGATCTCCGTATCTTTCTGCTTTGTCGGTCGATCACCTGAACATTCTCGCCAAAGGGACTCGCACCAGTTCGTTTGCCATCCACAGCATAGTCATCCTTCTCGTCACGGCCATAAAAAACGATACTGCTTGGCGCCCAGCGCAGGCAGTCTTCGACCACATAAGAAGGAATCTTCACGATAGAGTAGTCCTTATGTTTTTCCACCATACAGCCGGCGCCTGCAAAAATTTGCGTCGCTTCTTCCAGCTCAACCTTGACTCCCACATCCCGCAAAATTTCCAAACTAGCGAAATGGATCAAATCCAATTGCTCTTCGGTAAAAGTATTCAAACTAAAACCAGACATCATGGGAGTGCCTGCTCTTAATGTTCTCACACTCATCATCATTCTCCTCGTTATTTCGATTTGTCATCGGAGTTTAAGACAGGGTCAGCTTCGATTGCTGACGGCACAGTTTTTACCGCATCCCGCTGGAAATTTCCCCAGTCATCTTCCTTGATCACTTTAAAGAAACCTATAATGATGATGATAAAGATAAACAGCATGGGTAACGATACTAGGACACTAGAAGTTTGCACGGCTTTCAAGCCGCCGATGGCCATGAGGATCAAGGCCAAGATACCCAAGACAAAGACCCAGGAAATCCGGTTCCAGCCAGGTGGCTCCTGCTCGCCGGTTATTTTCTTAGTGCTCAATATGGCTAAGGTGTAGGCAGTACCGTTTAACAATGTAATCGTCGCCAAAAGTGTCATTAACAACATGACGAAAAGGAACATCTTAGGCAGGGGTAAGGATGCCCAGACCTGCACTACCGCCAATGCATTGCCTGAATTTTTCAAGGTGTCTGCCAACTGTGGCAGACGGTCATTAATAAAGGTATGCAATGTGTAGTTGCCAAAGACAGCGAAGAAAATCCATACACCCAGTCCTGTGGCAGTTAAAATTGCGATGCAAAATTCTCTAACCGTACGCCCTTTGGAGATCCGGGCAAAGTAAATACCCATTTGTGACGCATAGCTTGCCCACCAAGCCCAGTAGAAAATAGTCCACCATTGGGGGAAACCGTTAAAATCCTTGTTGCCAAAAGGCTCAGTATAAAAGCTCATTTTAAAGAAGCCATTCATCATATTACCCAAGCCTTCGCAGAAATTATTCAATATGAAGACTTTAGGGCCGACAATGAAAACATAGGCCAGAACTGCAAATATTAGCCACATCCGAATGTTGCTGATCAATTTAATTCCTTTATGAAGTCCGCTGTAAACGCAGAGAGAGATGGCGATGATCCAGAAAAGGATTAAACTGATATCCATGGTCATAGTCCGCGGGATGTTGAAAACGGAAACAATCAGTTCACTGGCCAATGGTGTAGCCAACCCAAGGGTTGTGGCTATCCCGCCCACGATGGAGAGAATCAGCAGGACATCAATCACTTTGCCGACCCAGCCACGGGTAATTTTATCACCCAAGAGCATAGCGCAGGCACTGCTGGCTCTATTCACGTCTTTCTTACGCACCCAGAACATATAGCCAAAGGCTACTCCCAAGGCACAGTACATGGAGTTACCAGTAAAGCCCCAGTGAAACAAGGGATAGGCAGTTGCCCATTGGTATGCTTCATAGGAAAACGGTTTTACGTCAAAGGGAGGTCCTGACAGATAATAAAATGGTTCAATGGTGGCCCACAAAACCACCGATCCGCCCAAGGCTGCGGTGAAAATCATAGACAGCCAGCTAAAAGTGGAAAATTCCGGTTTTTCATTACCAAATCTAAGAGTGCTGTATTTGCCAAAAATCATGTACAAACAAACTAACAAACAACCAAACGTGAAAATCTGATAAAACCAGCTAAAATTTCCAGTGACGAAGGCAAAAGAAATATCGATTATCTCACTGGCCCTTTTTAGATTAAGACCCAGATAGATGCAAACTCCTATTATCAAAATAATCGGTGCAAAGTACAAAATTTTATCGGTTTCTAACTTTTGAACCGTTTTCTGCGTGTCACTCATCAACCTTCTCCTTTCATAGTTACAATTATTTTTTTCCGTTTCTTCAAACATTTCTGTTAACGATTTGCATGCATCACCCCTTTATCCAATGCCTTAGGGTAATGAATGCCGAGGATAGCGTTAGCGTGAGTACGTTACTTTAACTATGTTCAGCCATCAATTTCCACATTCTCCGCATGGTAAAGTTAAACAATTTGCTGTAAGACTGCTCTTAGTTTGAAATTTCATTCATTGTCCTTGACAGACTGAGCAGATCCAGATTCTAAGGCCTTCCGGATGTCCGGATAAAAACAGTTTGACATTTCTTGACCTTAACTTTACCTCCTTTTGAATTTCTTTATCGTCCAACAGCAAAATGTCGTCTGCTGTTATATATAGCAAGATTCATGCCAAGGAAGATCATCCTTTACATAGCTTTTTACTACAATTTCCAACCCTGGCAAAATTGCTACCTCAGGGCCATTTTTCACAAGAAATTCCCTACTTAGTTAAGTTCATCACCCTTTAATGCTGGCGAGGTGTAAATATAACGAATAATAGTGTATAAAATCGTAGAGTCATCTACAATTTCATACACTATGTACTGTAAGACATGATTCAGTTGACGTTATACTTGGGTTGAGTTTCTTTCGTCGATTCTCTTCTAGTTCCAGTTGTTCTTGGCCATTCCTTCCGTACCGCTTTGGGTTTTCGTCCACGTTTTTTGGGAATCGCTCGACTGGGGCCTCTTTTGCGCAATACTTTCATTTGGAGGCTTTAATCAATGGTGCCATGGATGATTGGGTTAGCGTCATACCTTTTGTCTCAGGGGCCCAAACTACTGACGCTACTAAGCCAATAATCGTAATTATTGCCCCAATGAGCATTGTTGGTCCGATTCCATACTCTTTTATACTATACGGTAGAATAAACATAGCAAAAAATGTACAAATTTTGCTGGAAGCTACAGCAATCCCTATTGCCGTAGCTCGAATCTCAGTTGGGAAAAGCTCATTTGGATAAAGCCATTCCAAAATACCAGGGCCGCCAGAAAAGAATGCATAAAGTGCAAAGGCGCTAATGATAATAACTATAGGTGCACTCGGGAACATACCCAGAACAAGCATTGCTAAAGCCATTACAACAAAACCTATAATGCACAACCGGCGTCGGCCTACTGATTCCAGCCAAAACATCGCTGGAATACAGCCAATCAAGAAGAAGGCGCTGATTACTATATCACCTAATACGGCCATATTTCCTGATCCTAGGCCAAACGCATTCAATATCTGAGGGCCAAATGTATAAATAGCATACATCGGCAAAACCTGAGCTGTGTACAAGATAACCACAAATACCAATTTCTTTAAATATCCTGATTTAAATAATTTACTTAACTGAGTCTTTTCGATATGTTCATCCATTATAGGTTCAGCATCAGGGCCAAATATTTTCTTCACGATCACACGGGCCTCTTCAATACGCCCTTTACTCACTAACCATCGGGGTGATTCCGGTGTGCCCAAACGACCAATTACGAGAATTATAGCGGGTATGGCAGCACTTCCTAACATCCATCGCCAACCACCATTCACATCAAGTAAGAAGTAGCCTACAATGTCAGCCACAGTTGCCCCTACGTACCAAACCCCTGCAATGAATCCCATAGACATAGCCCGGTATTTTCGAGGCGTAAATTCCGCGATTATGGAGGTTGCTATCGGGTAATCGGCGCCTACGGCCATTCCCATTGCAAACCTTAGTATAAAAAGCTCAAGCGGGGTAGTAATAAACATCTGCATAATTGAAAGAATTATTATAGCGATTAGATCGATTGTGAACATAAGCTGACGCCCTACTAAATCAGTGACATATCCGAATACTAAGCCACCAACAAACAATCCTGCAAGTGCAGATGCCCCAATTAATCCAGTCCAAAAGACATCGAGATTAAGTCGGGGGCCTAATTGAATAAGCGCTAACCCAATAATAACCATAATATATCCATCTAAAAAAGGACCACCACTCGCAAAAGTTATCAGTTTCTTAAGAAAAGGATTAAACTCTACATCCTCTAACGTCGATCCCATATATCCATCCCCTTTTTCTTTTACCTAATTTAAAGCACTAATCCCCAGGAGGTTTGGAAGGTTACGAATCAAAAAATATAGTCCCTTACCTTTTGGTTGAATAAAGTGAGTTATGACTGTAAACTCGTGTTGAAAGTGGATAGTTTTGCTTTATTTTCGATTTCTCTTTTAAAGAACCGAGGTATCTGGAAAGTTATGGGCGATATTTCAGAAAATGCATCCTGGCATCGTAATCCAATGAGCTTAGGCTTCTTACACAATTTTCGGGTTATAGTAACCTCCATCAGTATGTAAATCTTTAATTTCCAGTTCTGCTATGCTGTGAACGATTTGCATCACCCATTCATCCAAGGGCAAAGGCTAATAGATGTCGAGGATAGCGTTGGCCTCGGCGTAAGCGCCTTATGTTAACTCTGTCAAGCCATCCAGGACCAGATTTGTCGCATGGTAAAGTTAAACAATTTGCTATGGGACTGCTCTTTGCTGAAAATTTCATTGTCCGTAACAGATTGAGGAGATAAGGAGGGATCTTTACGATGTCTGTTTCCGGATCCACATTGGCTCCGTCGTCAGCAATTATTTCCTGCGCCTCCCGGCTGTCAGGATAAAAACAGCACGACATTTCTTGACCTTAACTTTACCTCCTTTTGAATTTCTTTATCCATCAACAGCAACTGTCATCTGACTGTTATCTAACGCAAGATTCATGCCAAGAAAGACCATCTTTAACAAAGCCTTTGATAAAAATATTCCACTCCTAGTAAAATTGCCATATCAGGGCCTTCTTTTATATAAATTTCTACTTGATTAAATTTTATCACCCTTAGATGCCGGCGTGGTGTAAATATAACGAAAAATAGTGTAGAATATCGTAGAGTTATCTACAATTTCATACACTATGCACTGTTAAAACATGATTCAATGGCGTTATACTCCTGCCCTTTAGCAGGAGTATAACGCCATTGAATCATGTTTTAAATTTTTATAATTTGTAAAATTACACCAAGTAGAACCCCTATATCTTATTATTTGAAGCTAGAATAATAGAATGACCATCAATATATACACCGAAATGCTTATATCCAACCTTACTAACCAAGTAGGGGCAGCCAACGCTCCAGATACAATTTTTCGAATGTAACTTAGCCTAACTTTCCGGTAAACATGGCTTAAACCCCTGTTAAACTCCAATCCATCACAATACAGGAGTCACGCGAGCATTTTAGCGAAAAAATACGTCAAGTCATATTGTGGAAGTAAAAAACCGCTTTTCTATCGAAAACCGGCTTTTTACTTCCATACCCCTCGGGAATCTATGACCACGCTCAACCAAGTTATTAATAGCTTCTAAAGCCCAATGTCGCTAAGGTAAGTCAAGGGTAGGAGGAACTGCTGTATGAGTGTGTCCACTCAAGCGAATTGATAATTGCCAAATCTATTGATACTTTATCCATTCGTGAAGACTTAAAACAGTTTATCGGTTGGTTCGAGGCTCCTAAACACCAGGAAGAAGATACTACTTTTTGTATTGAAGATGTATCCACACCTACATTAACCTGATACCGGGACGTTATGCAAAGGATTACAGTATTAAAACCGGCTACGATTAACCGACGGCCCACGCCCACACAAAAGGATTTTTGAGTGGGCGTAGGCCATTACACAGAAAATTATTCGTCGTGGTGATCCGTCCAAGCCGATAAAGTAGTTCCTGAAGAAAAGGTTAGCCCGCGACAAATGACCGACAGTGAAGAATCTGCCTTAGTTGCAGCCGCCTTCGATACATTTACTCATGAATAAAGGGCCAGCCTAAAAAGTTGGCCCCATATATTTCATAGTTGTCCTTTTACTACCTCGCCCTCTTTCATAATCGCCCACATATTATTAGTAGACAAATTTTCGATATTATCAAGTGGGTTCTTTGTCAGAACAATAAGGTCGGCGAACTTGCCTGACTCGATAGTACCAGTGATGTTATCGACCTTGAGCATCTCAGCACCATTCTTTGTCGCGGCCATAATCGTCTGCATAGGAGTGAGCCCGGACTTGCACAAGGTATGGATTTCGGTTATTGCGTACCTACCATAGGGGGTTAGTCTACTGCAAAAGGAGTCAGAACCGACAACAATGCGAATGCCTTTCGCCACTGCGGTCTGGAAGTTGGCAATTGTGCGGTTAAGTTCTTTCTCAGCAGTATTATTACCAGGGAAGTGATCCAAAATAGTTCTATATGGTGGTTCATACTGGCTGTACCACTCGTAGAAGAACTGCAAGGTTGGGCAGAAGGTAATATTCTTCTCTCTCATTATGTCAAGGGTTTCTTCATCTAACTCCTGACCGTGTATAATGCAGGAAACTCCAGCTCTGGCTGAGTCTTTAGCACCGCTGTAACCCTCGGCATGAGACCAAACTGGAAGCCCAACCATAGAAGCCTCTTCTACAACAGCCATGATCTCTTCGTAGGTGTAATGCTGGTCAGCTTTTCGGTCTAGTCTCCAAGTTCCGCCACCTGTAGCCCAAATTTTGATGCAGTCGGGACCTTGACGCAAGCGTTGACGAACAGCTTTGCGTAGTTCCCAAGGTCCGTCAACCCGCTCAGCCCAAGGATGTGACTCTTCATTATATTCCAGCGACAGTTTGTGAGAATCGCCGTGCCCACAGGTTCTACAAAAGCCAAGACCTGATGTTATAATTCTCGGTCCCTTGATGACGCCAACTTCAATCATATTA
Organism: Desulfosporosinus sp. Sb-LF; assembly: GCF_004766055.1. Lineage (NCBI taxonomy): Bacteria > Bacillati > Bacillota > Clostridia > Eubacteriales > Desulfitobacteriaceae > Desulfosporosinus > Desulfosporosinus sp. Sb-LF. The sequence continues at coordinate 89,306 of NZ_SPQR01000011.1, forward strand.
CGAAGGTCGATACCGAAGCGGGAAATCTCACCGACTGTGGTTAGCCCGTTCTCCAATGCTTCCTGAGCTTGGCCGGAAGAGACAACTGCTTTCTGGAACAGCGGCTCTAGAACCCAGTCGTTATCATCCGAGCTGAGGTTACCACAGAAGTGAAGGTGGGTGTCAATCAGGCCCGGTATAATCACAGCATCAGAAATATCCACGACCTGGTAGTCAGAGTCAACGTTTTTATTCTGTCCTGAATATACAATGTTTTTTCCTTCAATAAGAACAAGCGATTTTTCTACAGGATCCTTTCCTGTGCCATCAATCAGTAATGCCCCCCTAAGAGCTATTTTTGATGTTGGCATACTTTCATCTCCCATACATCATAAATTCTAGAAGTAAAGACATCCATAAAATTCTTACCTAAGAGACTCAGCTACTGCAGCGCAGGTTACTTTTCCTTACACTACATAACATTCACACCTAAGGACAACATTACTTTTTAGAGCAGCGTCCCCTTTGTAAGCTGACCCTAGGGTATAAAACTAGAGTTACATTGGTTAGGGCAAATGTTGATGTTCGAGCGACGGACCGGTCATGTTGCTACGAAGTTTTAATTATCTAAAAATCATCCGTGTTAACCTCCTTAATGATTTTATTTAATACATTAGCAACTATCATGCCAAGGCATAGGGCATCAACGTCTTTCGTTTGCAAAACCTATTAAGGAGATAAAATAGTTGAAATCATCTGCCTTACCCATGTTTTTCGTCCTTATCGCTTGTCAAAAGAGGACATTAATATGCTTATAAAACCTCCCTATTGTGACTTAGACCTGCAATAATGAATATCATCCATTAGAATAGAATGAATGGCCCCTGTAGCTACAAACGCTGTATTGTACAACAAATTATTTATTTCACACCAATACTTGAGAAAATTTATCTGTGGGTCTACAGATCACTATCGTGAATTAAATTCAATAATATCTCCCAAGTATGATAAAGTATTAATTATAGTCACTACATAGCAGGAGGCATTTTTCATGACAGAACAGTTACTAATTGGGTTAATTATCCTCGTAGTCGTTGCCATCATTTTACTCATTATCTTATTAACACGCTCGTCACGCTCTCCCTTTATACAGGTCGAGGGTAAATTAGCTACACTAGAGAAAAACTTGGAACGCAACGAACGACTTGTTAATGGCGAAATCTCCAGGAACCGAGAAGAATCCACAGCCAATGCCCGACAAGTTCGTGAAGAGCTAAATCAATCCGTCCGTTCATTTAACGATTCCGTGCTCTCTCGTATGGCCGAAATCGCTAGCCTTCAGCGCAATCAATTAGACATTTTCGCCACTCAGCTAGCCTCTCTCACCAAAACGAACGATCAAAAATTAGAACAGCTACGCAAAACAGTGGAAGATCGCCTTATCCTTCTCCAAAAGGACAATGGACAGAAATTAGACCAAATGCGTGCGACCGTTGACGAAAAACTAAGTGCTACACTTGAGCAACGCTTGGGAGAATCTTTCAAATTAGTCAGTGAGCGCTTAGAAGCAGTGCACAAAGGGCTTGGGGAAATGCAAACCTTGGCTTCAGGTGTCGGTGACTTAAAGAAAGTCCTCACCAATGTAAAAACCCGAGGCATGTGGGGAGAAATTCAACTTGGGAATTTATTAGAGCAAATTCTCACTCCTGAACAATATGCCACGAATGTTGTGACTAAAGTTGGGAGCAACGATCGCGTTGAATTTGCCATCAAGCTCCCCGCTCGAGATGGTCAGGACAGCATTATTTGGCTCCCGATCGATGCCAAATTTCCGGTGGAAGATTATGAACGCTTAATTGAAGCACAAGAACAAGCTAATATCCCACGTATTGAAGAACTGGGTAAATCTCTGGAAAACCGCATTAAGCTGGAGGGGAAAGCGATTCGTGACAAATACATCGATCCCCCCAATACCACAGACTTTGGTATTTTGTTCTTACCCGTTGAAGGATTATATGCAGAAGTATTACGTCGTCCTGGCCTTTGTGAAATCCTTCAACGGGAGTACAAAATCGTCGTAACTGGGCCAACCACATTAGCTGCCCTCCTCAACAGCCTACAAATGGGGTTCAGAACCCTAGCCATAGAAAAGCGCTCTAGCGAAGTCTGGAACTTGCTGAGCGCAGTGAAAACGGAATTTGGCAAATTTGTGGAAGTCCTTGAAAAAACACAGAAGAAACTCCAAGAAGCGAGTAACACCATTGAAACTGCGACCAGAAAGTCTCGAACCATTGCGCGAAAGCTTAAAAATGTGCAGACTCTTCCTGCTAACGAAGCCGAATTACTACTTGAGCAAGGGATAGATTGCGGAGAATAACAACGGGATCAAGTATGATGAGATAATAAATCGTGACATATTAGCAAAACAAGCGCTCACTTTAATATCAATTAAAGTGAGCGCTTGTTGATGCCTCCCACATCCTATGATAAAATCCCCTCAGTTGAAGGAGCTTTTCGTGGTTTCCACGTTCAACGACCTGACCGCAATCGAGAACTAGAATCTCATCCATCTTATCTAATCCGATCAGGCGATGAGTAATAACTAAGGTGCTACGCCCTTCCATAAGTTGATAGATCTCATCTATGACCTTGCGTTCGGTCAAGGGATCAAGTCCTACCATGGCTTCATCTAGTATCAAAATTGGGGCGTTTTTTAACAAGACACGAGCAATTGCCAAACGCTGCCTCTGCCCCCCCGATAATTTGAAACCACCTTCCCCTACAAGACTGTCATACCCTTGGGGTAAGGAAAGAATAAAATCATGAAGTTTGGCCTGCTGTGACGCACGAATTAGTTCTTCCTCCGTTGCCTCAGGTTTCGCCAATAGGAGATTTTCCCGTACTGTCGCATTAAAAAGATGCGTTCGCTGAGTCACGACCCCAATAAATCCCCGAGCATCCTCCAGAGTGTACTCTCGTAACGAATGTCCCCCCAACTCAATCTCTCCCTCGTCGTATTCCCAAAAACGCAGGAGAAGATTAACGACACTAGTTTTGCCAGCTCCACTCGGGCCGACAATCGCCACCTTGCCTTGTTTGGGAATACGAAATGACAGATGATTCAAAGCCCAAGGTTCGTTTGCCTTATATTTAAAGCTTACATCTTGGAAGACTAGACCTGATTCATCCGGTTGGGGAGACAGTTTAACAGCGCTCTTGACGGCGGGCTCGCCCTCGATCAGCTCCAACAAACGCTCCGCAGCGGCCCGGTTTTGTTCCAGATAATGAGGAACTAAGGCTAAAGGAAACAAAGCTTCGAAACTACTGAAGGCCCCCAGAGCTAACATCCCCAGGTTGACTCCGTTTAATTTCCCTTGTTCGACGAGTAGAATCCCCAAAACCAAGACTAACCATAGGCCGAGATGGGCAATCATCCCCGTCAGAGCTGAGGATAGCGCGGAAAGAGAAACAATTCTGCACTGCCGTCCCCTTAAGTCCCTATCTGTTTGTTGAATTGTTGCTAAGTAAGTTTTCACTTGACCATAAGCCACCAATTCCGTCATTCCCAAGAGGGTATCGGCAACCTTCGCATTCAGCTCTGATTTTAGTGCGACCATTTGACTCCCAAAGCCTTGACTTAAGACTTTTATTCCCCACGGGATTCCAATCCCCGCCACCAGAAAACAGGCGGCAAGAATCATGGAAAACCGTACATCATAACGCGCCAAAAAGAATCCATATCCGAAGAGAACCAGTACAGCGACGAACGGAGGCGCAAAGACACGCAAATAAAGGTTCTGCTGACTCTCTACATCCGCCACAATCCGGCTCAACAGATCTCCATTTCGTAAGCTTAATAGCCGAGCTGGAGCCAACGGTTCGAGCCCCTGATAAAACTTAACTCGGATTTGGCTTAAGATCCGAAACATCACGTCATGAGACACATAACGTTCTAAGTAACGGAAGACTGCGCGAGAAAGCCCGAAGAAGCGAACTCCGACGATGGTTACCATTAAATCGAGGATTGGCGGATGAAGGGCAGCCCGGGCGAGCAGAAAGGCAGATGTCGCCATTAAGCCGACATGACTCGTAATCGCAAGAGTACTTAAAATCAACGCCAACAAAATTCGCGGCCAGTAAGGTATCATCAAGTAAATCAACCATGTCATGCTCTTCATCTTCATATAGACTCTCCTCGGTATTCCGTAAGCAAGCGGTAATAGAGCCCCTGCACGCTCATCAATTCCTCGTGATTACCCTGTTCGACAATATGCCCTTGATCCATGACTAAAATGCGATCTGCTTGACGAACCGTACTCAGTCGATGGGCAATGATTAAAGTTGTCTTGCCTTGCATCAGCCGTTTTAGGGCCAGCTGAACAGCGTATTCACTTTCAGTGTCAAGGTTCGACGTCGCTTCATCTAGAATAATCAAAGGAGCATCTTTCAAAAAGGCCCTGGCGATAGCGATTCTTTGGGCCTGTCCCCCACTCAAGCGAATGCCCCCTTCTCCAAGGGGCGTATTATAGCCCTCTGGAAATTCCAAGATGAATTCATGGGCTGACCCCTCTTTTGCCGCGTTTTTAACCTCTTCCAACGTTGCGGAAGGCCGACCGAAGTGAATATTTTCCGCTATGCTCCCTGCAAAAAGATAGGGATTCTGGGGAACGTATGAAATCTGTTCCCGCCATCTCTCTGGCGACATCGTCTTAAGTAAACAACCATTGACAAAAATCTCCCCCTTTGTGGGTTCAATAAAGCGAAGCATAAGATGGGCAATCGAAGTTTTTCCCGCTCCACTTGGGCCTACAAGAGCAATCATCTCACCAGAATGTAGGGAGAGCGTGATACCGTTTAAGGCCGGCACCTGTCTCTGCGGGTAAATTAGGCTGACGCTTTCAAAGGAGATATGAAACTTGGAGGATAAGTCATTGTCGTCTTCTTTCTTCTTGTCATCACTCATCAGAGGAAAATCCAAGATCTCAAAGATTCTGCCCGCAGCATTGACTCCAGATAACCCAGCGTGGAAATTCAAACCAAGAGTCCTTAATGGGGTGTAAAACTCGGGTGCCAGAAGCAAGAGGAATAACCCCGTTGAGTAGGTGAGCGTTCCATTCACGAGCCTTAACCCTATGGTTACGGCAACTAATGCCGTACTCATAGTTGCTAAGAATTCTAAGACAAGAGCCGACAAAAAAGCAATCCTCAGCACACCTAATGTTGCTTTACGAAACGAATCACTCACTCTCTCAATTACTCGTATTTGATCTTTTGCCCGACCAAATACTTTAAGGGTCGTCATTCCCTGCAAAACATCTAAGAAATGGGCACTCATCCAGCTGAGACTTTGCCACTGCCGAAGGGAACTTTTCTCAGCTAACTTTCCAATCAGAATCATAAAGACAGGAATAAGCGGTCCAGTCAAGAGAAGAATCAACCCAGATTTCCAATCTAAGGGAAACACAAATGCTAAAATAAGAAGGGGAATTCCTGCGGCCAGAATCAGTTGGGGAAGGTACTTGGAAAAGTACTCCTCTAAGGATTCAACCCCATCCACCACGGTTGTGATTAGTTCTCCGGTCCTTTCCCCCCGTGCATACACTGGTCCCAATGCGACAATGTGGCTCATTAAGCGTTGACGCAGACTTGACTTGATACGGGAAGCCGCTTCATGAGCACTTACTTCACTGACCCATTGAAAAACTGTCCGCACCACAATGATTTTGAGAATCTGGAAAAGTGAATGCCGAAGTGAATAAAAGGTAGCTCCCTCTAGAAAGGCCTCTGCAACGACCCGAGAGAAAAACCAAGCTTGGGCAACAGCCAGTAACGCGGTCCCAATGCACATTCCGACCGCGAGTAACAGATACCCCCAAACAGGTCTCCCCTCTTGAACTAACCTTTTATTAAACATTTAGTCATCTCCTAGGAGTCAGTTTTATTTTCACGTTCACACACGTTCCATGGCTATTCGTATGACGAGAAGGCTAAAACACTATAGTTTTCTTTGCAAAGAAACTTTCTCTGGCTTAGGTCCCCACGAAGGTTTGGAGCGGTGTTAAGCGCCTCGCGTAAGTTAGGGACGGTTCTCGACTGGCATCCATCCGTAATTTTGTAGTAATTCACGACAATTCACTTTTTATAAATATCAGCTATCATCTATAATCCTATAAATTCACGGAAGGATTTCTGTCCCAAGCTAAGAAGGCTGAGCAAAAGATAAAAAGATAAAGGAACAAGATTAATCTTGCCCCTTCATTCTAAAGGATCCTGACTTAATAATGAAGGTCTTTTTCCGTTACGCGTTTGCGGAAGACCCAATAGGTCCATCCCTGGTATAGAAGAACGATAGGAACCATGGTCAAGGCAATGATCGTCATAATCTTCAGGGTGTACGGACTGGACGAAGCGTTATAGATAGTTAGGCTCCACTTCATATTAAGACTTGAAACCATCACGCGTGGGAAAAGCCCCCAGAACATGGATACTGTAAACAAGAGAATAGTCAAACCATTCACCACAAAAGCCCAGCCAGCTTTACGGAGACGTATCAAAACATTGGCTAGGATTAGAGCTACTCCGGATGCAATCAAAGTAATACCTGCCCCAAGGTTATTGAATAGATCTGTCTGAAGATAGGTTAAGCCTGCCATCAACAAAACCACTGGTATGGCTATAAAACCGATACTACGGGCGGCTTTTGACGACCGCTCAGCCATATGACCGACGGTCTTTAGACTGAGAAACAAGGCGCCATGAAACGTGAAAACGAAGAGCGTGGTCAAACCCCCAACAATGGCATATGGAGAAAGAAGATCAAAGAATGTCCCGACATATTGCATTTTCGCATTAATCGGTACACCCTTAATCAGATTCGCCACAGCGACACCCCAAAGCAGAGAGGATAGGAAACTTCCCGTGAAAATCATTCCATCCCAGGTCGCCCGCCAACGGATACTGTTGTCACTGCTGCGAAATTCAAACGCGACGCCTCGTATGATTACGGCAACTAACACCAAAAATAAGGCGAGAAAGAACCCACTAAATAAGGTTGCATACCAATTAGGAAAGGCAGCAAACATAGCTCCACCAGCTGTAATTAACCAGACCTCATTTCCGTCCCAGTGCGGTCCGATAGTATTAATGATCACCCGACGTTCTGTATCGTTTTTCCCCAGGAAAGGAAGCAAAATCCCGACTCCGAAATCAAACCCTTCCAGAAAGAAGAAACCGACAAACAAGACGGTAATGAGTATGAACCAGAGGATGTTCAAGTCCATAACGACGCCCCCTTTATTTCGCGTTTCAACGTTTCTTCCGTGCTAGCCTCTTCCGGGCCCCTCTTAATAAACTTAAGCAAGAGGTACACCTCAGCTACCGCTAAGACTGCATAAAGCAGAGCAAAGCCCGCAAAAGCGATCAGCATGGATAAGGCTGAGACAGAGGTCGAGACACCAGCCTCCACTGTTTGCAATCCATAAACGATCCAGGGCTGACGTCCGACTTCCGCCATATACCAACCCGAAGTGTTGGCGATATAGGGTATCGGAATCATCCAGAGGGCAAGTCTCAAAAACCATTTCTTTTGCTCTAAGCAATTCGACTTATAAAAGTATAGTCCAACAAGCGGGATCAACACTAACACCATACCAGCTGTCAACATAATCCTGAAACTCCAGAACAAAGACGTTACCGGTGGAACATAATTGCCTGGCCCATATTGCTCGACTGCGGCAGTCTGAAGCTCATGAATTCCCTTTACTTCCCCTGTAAAACGATTGTAAGAAAGAAAACTTAACAAGCCCGGGATCTTAAGCTCCGAGTTGTTTTTCTGACCTTGCTCATCGATGGAGGCGAATAACAATAATCCCGCTGGATTTTCCGTCTCCCAATGTGCTTCAGCCGCTGCCATCTTCATGGGTTGTGCTTCTACAAGATGCATTCCTTGTAAATGCCCCACTCCTGCAACTCCGAAGGCACTAATTAATCCAAAAACGACGGCCATATGGAAGGAACGCCGAAAAACGTCCAGATGGTTCTTCTTCGACAAATGGTAAGCACTAATTCCCATCACAAAAAACGCTGCGGTGACAAAACCGCTAAGTACAACATGAGGGAATTGATAGAAAATATGCGGATTCGTAATGAGTGCGAGAAAATCAGTCATTTCGGCTCGACCATTTCGCAATATGTATCCTACTGGTTCCTGCATAAATGAGTTGGCAATCAAGATCCAGAGTGCGGATAAATTAGAGGCAATGGCCACAAGCCAAATGCTCAGAGCATGTACTTTTTTGGGCAATCTATCCCAGCCAAAAACCCATACTCCCAAAAACGTAGACTCTAAAAAGAAGGCTACTAAGGCTTCAACGGCCAATGGCGCTCCAAAGATATCCCCGACAAACCGAGAATACTCAGACCAGTTCATGCCAAATTGAAATTCTTGCACTAAACCAGTCACGACACCCATGGCAAAGTTAATAAGGAATAACTTTCCCCAAAACTTTGTCATCTTCTTGTACGTCTCATTGCCAGTTCGCACATACCAAGTCTCCATCATCGCCACCAGAACACCCAACCCCAGTGTCAACGGCACAAATAAGAAATGATAAGACGTGATCACTGCAAATTGTAATCTGGACAAGATGAGTTCAGTCATAAATTAAGCACTCTCCTTTCTTTCTTCCCTTTGTTTATTTAATATTATACTAATTATTAATTGTTTGGTCAATATAAATTCTAACTTATGTCTTGTCTTCCTTTGTTTAGGTTAGGTTTACGCGTTAAAGGGCTGGAAATTTCCAAAAAAATTCCCAGCCCTTTAACGCGTTTTATATTCAAAATAAAAGTACGAAGTTCTTTTATTCTATTAATTCGATCCCCCAAAGGATAGGATTAACCATCCTGTTTAAGCTCCCTTTAATGCACCTATGTCCTACCACAAGGGTTTGGGTCTTCATGTCAAGTTGCTCCAAAAGTGCCCGCCCATAAGTCACTGTATCGTTTGTTTCAATGGGATAAGTGCTAGCTCTCTCCATTTTTTCAAGGGCAGTTGAGGTCTTACCGCAGAGGTGGAGAATAAAGTTTCCACCTGCATCTTTGATCCCTTTAATAATTCGCCAGCTTGAGGGACCACTATACTCTCGATAGACTTTGGGCCCTATAATGCCCATAGCTCCAACCGGGTCTCCGTAAGAAATTATTGAAGCGCCTCTTTTGATACCCTCAAGACTATAGCGAATGATACCCTCTTCAACAACAGAAAGAACTTCCCTGACTCGCTGGGGGTCCTTGCGCATTCCTTTATAAAAATTCATAGGGTCGATAAGGGACGACAGAATCGTGAAGGGACCCTCGACACTTAAAGCCACTTTTTCTCCTGAAATAGCCAGGATTTCCACTGCATCTAGGACTTCTTTAATTCGACCAATATTTAAGTCCAGCCCTTGAATGGTAGATAGTTCTCCAATTGAAGTAAAGGGATAACTCTCTACCCTAGGCCCATTTATGGCATCGCCTAGCTTGATATGTGCACCATAAGCGTCTGCTTCTACCGTAACACAGAAAGGAACCCGAGTAATGACATCCCCTCTATGTTTTCTTAATGCCCTTGCCACAGTTGCCATACTATTTTTGTCGATGTGAGCTTCCGGGAAGGTTATACCCGTTTCCCGAACAACCTCTTCTGGAATCAGTTCCAAATCGTCACCAGTACATATAAAATCCATTATTATTCCTCCAATTTCAGAAGTCAGAGGCCAGAAGTCGAAGTTCGAGTTCAGAGGTTCCCACTTCACATTTCTCACTTCGCACTTCGCGGTTGCGGATAAGCCCATTCCAAGTTCAGATAAACTTCCACTAAAACTTAGCTTCACTTGGGAGTGTTTCCTTATCCAATAGTAAAGTAAAATATCTCCCCGACTAGGATACTGATTGATTGCAAGAGCAAGATTATCAACAGGGTTTTCTTCACGGGAAGTTCCCGGAAAAGAACCAGGACGCCAAATCCCGTATTGGCGAGTAAACCAGAGATCATGGCTCCGAAACCTAAGGCCCCTTTAATAAAACCCTCGGCGATGAGTATAGACGAAAAACAACTGGGGATCATTCCTATCAAAGCCGCCAGTACTGGCTGAAGAAAGGTATCTCGGCCAAGCAAAGTATAGATTCCCTCTTCACTGAACTGATTCACCCCGAAGCCAATGATCAGAACCGTCACGTACAAAAAGAGCGTAAGCTTCAAGGTGTGAATGACACTATTGACGATCCAATTTTTATGTTTGCCGCATTTTGGACAATCACAATCAAGTCCGCACCCTTTGAGTCGGTTGCGCTTCTCCTTAACCACTAGGTTTATTAAGATGCCCGCTGCGATCCCAACCACAAGCTTGATCCCGATAATTTGCACCATCAGAGGGAGCTTATCAGGATGGGCACCTATGATAATCAGGGCTTCATCCGAACCGGAGAGGAACACGGCGATGAGCATACCCAAGGAGATGTAGCCATTTCCGTAAAGCTTGGCAAAGGCCACCGAAATGCCACATTGGGGAATTATCCCCAGTACCGCTCCACCTGGGACATCCAATCGGGAAAGTCTGCTAAACAAAGGGGATCCTTTTTGAATCTTTCTGGTCGTCCAGTCCGATACGAGGATGATCAGGTACAAAACAGGAACTACCTTGATGACATCCTGAAAGCTGTCTATCAGAATTTCAGCCAACTCAATAACCCCCCGTTTTTAACCTTAAACAAGTTCTTAATTTCCTTTTCCTTTAGGTTTTTCCCAATCAGACAAAGCTTAGGGCTAGTCTTAAATTTACTCATCGATACTGTATACTGGCCATTCGTATAACTAAACTCCAAGAACCCCTGAGAATTTTTGAGAAAACCCTTTCCTCGCAAGACCAGGCCATATTGTTGTTGGCTGAGAAGGGATAGAATTTGTTCTAGTTCTTCCTGGCTATACGCACGCGAGGTCTTCAGTGCCAAAACTTCGAATTCATTTTCACTACAAGGTTTATAGTCGGTATGCAAAAGATCCGTAAAGTCTAAGTCTGTTTGTCCAGCAAGAAGGCTTTCAAATTCCTCTGGCCCCATGCTATCCCAGAGCTTACTGATGATTTCCCCATCCTGGTTAAATTCTCTGATGGAAGTAATGATCTCGTCTACCATTTGGCTGTCAACGAACTGGCTTTTACTCAAAATTAAAACAGAGGCATTCGTTATCTGGTCTTCAAAAAACTCTCCAAATGTCTCACACTGCTGTAGATAATTAACGCTGTCCACAATAGTTACCAGGGAGTTAATCTGGAGTAGGGATACGAATTCCGGTTTGCATAGAATATCGATGATTTCACTGAGGATACTGATACCAGTTGGTTCAATGATAATCCTTTGAGGGTGGAATTCTTTGATAATCCGATCCAGCATTTGGACGAAATCCTTTTGCATGATACAGCATATACACCCACTAGAGATCTCGAAGACTTCAAAGCCTTCCCTCTCTATGAGTTCTCCATCAATGCCGATGTCTCCAAATTCGTTTTCGATCAGAACAATCTTTTCCTTCTGGTGAACTTGGAGGAGTTTCTTGACCAAAGTAGTCTTACCTGAGCCTAGGAATCCTGAGACAACATCGACTTTAATCATCGTTACACCCCTCGATCCTGATAAAGAAAACTTGGCTAGCGCCAAGCCTTCAGGCGCCAGCGGTCCCTTCTCGCCATCCTTGGCCAGCGGTAGCCTTAGTTGCACTTATACTTTCTAACTAGTATTAAAAGCTCAATGCCTTAACAAAGTAATCCTGAAATCGGGGATTTGTGGAAAGCTCCAAAACCTCCATTTTACCCTTCAATTCCTTGATCTGGGCCATCACATTCTTGTTGATCAAGGCTAAGCGAGCGCCTTCCGCTGAGGAATTGCCGACAAACGTTATCTTCGCCATAAATCCTTTAGGGAGAAGGCCGATTCCTTGGATGCTCTCAGGATTAATATGATAGCCAAAGGCCCCGGCAATGACCGCTTCCTCTATGGCTTCCAGAGGGGTACCTGCTTCTTCGAGGAGTAAGGTGACCCCCGCTGCGATAGCACCCTTAGCCAGCTGAATCTGGCGAATATCCCTCTGGGAGATATAGATATCCTCCGTCAGATAAAACTTCTTGTCTCTTACTCTGGCCTTCAACCGAGAGTCAAGATTCGGGTTAAAGCGACCGTTGGTCAGAATTATGTTATGTTTGACCATGGTTGCCGTTAGATCAATAAGTCCACTACCGCAGATGCCCTTAGGGGATGTAGCACCGATGGTCGTATAATGAAGCTCAAAATTATCATCGATTGAGCAGGAATCGATGGCTCCTGCTTCGGCACGGCAACCGCAGGAAATGTTCATCCCTTCTAAGGCCGGACCGGCTGCAGTCGAGGTGGCAATCAGCCTACCTCCTAGATTAGCCACGATTTCACCGTTTGTTCCAATATCTAAAAATATAGCCGGGTAGTCTTTTTGATCAAACGCCGTTGCCACGACACCGGCAAGGATATCTGCGCCTACATATCCCGAAACAGAAGGCAACAGAGTGACTCTTCCTTCCGGACAAATCTGTAGACCGACCTCTCTAGCCTTCATATTAACAGGTTCAAGGAAAATCGGACGGTACGGGGACTTCGCTATGGACCCTGGATAAACACCCAGAACAAAGTGCAACATGGTCGTGTTTCCGGCGATCACTACTTGGTAAACACGCTCTGCTCTTGCCGCGCTTCTCGTGAGATCTATCATTAATTCGTTGAGTTTCCCAAGGATCGTCTCCTGAAGTTGGGTTACTCCGTGCGGATTTTCTAGACAATAACTTATCCGGGATAAGACATCTCCTCCAAACTCTGTCTGAGGATTTAGACAGGAGAGTTTGTGTAGAATTTCGCCAGTGCCTAGGTCAAGGAGATAAGCGGAGATTCCGGTGGTTCCTATGTCGATAGCCGCTCCCAGGATTTCACCAGTCTCGGACCCAAGGTCAATCAGTGTGTTGTCAAATAATACGCCGTATATTTGCTGAGTCTGAGCCTGCTCAAGTTCGCCGGCCTTCCTATAAATCTCTAAGGAGTTGGAGTTATAAGAGAGTCTTTCTAGGTATGGCTGAGCTGTCTTCTCGGGAACTGGTAACAAAACCTGTTTTACTAGGCTGTCGACCTCGACTTCAATCCCTAAGCCCTGGTTAATGGTCTTAAGCAGGCTGCCCTTCGAAGGAAGCTCGATCCGAACGTCACCCTTAACCCGAGCTAAGCATGCCAAACGAATATCATGAGCGGTATCGATGAAGCCTCTTTCCGATTCCTCCGGGGGGTAAAGATCACCCCAAACTTTGACCCGACATTTTCCGCAGACTCCTGTGCCATTGCAAGGAGTCTCTAAGGTCAGACCCGCTGCTCTAATACATTCAGAAAGCCGTTCTCCCTCGGCAACTTCTATGAATTTATTCTCCTTGGTGAAATGTACCTTAACCCTGTTAATGATAAGAACCTTCTTTCACGAAATCTGTCATAGCTTTGAGATTGCGGATAGAAGTAGCCATACTGAGACCGCAAGCGGGAGCAACAATATCCACCTTGGAATGGATAGCATTACGGGTGATGGACACAATCTTCTCGCACTCCCCGGTGTGCAGAAGTTGGGTATTAACATTACCCATAAGTCCCGTCTTGATTCCTTCTCGGGCAGTTTTCATGTTGACGATGGAATCAAAACTTACAGCGTCAGCCTCTACTTCATTGAGGGAACCGATAATATTCCCGGCATTACCGCAAATATGCAGGATAACGGGTATCCCTTCCTGATGGAGCGCTGTGATAATTCTCTGATAGTAAGGAACCGCAAACTTCTGGAAATTACGGGGTCCGAGAATTTCTCCGGTAGCTGTGGGATCCGAGATAGAGATTACGTCCGCTCCTGCCTTGACCATTTCTAAAGCGTAGCGGACGAGATAGTCATTAATGAAAGCCAAAAAACGGGCTGCTCGCTCAGGTTCCCGCCTCAGCATTTTAAACATTTCTAGTGGGTCAACCACGGAAGTGGCTGTACTGATATGGCCAGAAACATTGCCGATCACGGGGACCAGGCCGTTCTTAAGTTCCCCTATGGCATCAAGGACGATCCCCATCCTACCGCTGGTCACGTCAACCTGATAGTTTTCCATAATGCCTTCAAGCGGCTGTTCGTTATACTGAGTGATTCTGGGTTCAACAAGGTTATCTCCTATGTTTACACTGGCACCAAGGGCTTCCACCTCAGCTGTTAGACAAAACGGGACTCCGTAGTTTTCAAAGCCGGCTAGCTCGTTGACTTTTCGAGCAGCACTTACCATGGCACCGGTACCTGAATGATGACCGCCCCCCACTAAATCAGAGATCTCCGTGACACAGGCGCTCATCATGCCACCTGGGCAAATAACGGGAGGCCGGTCAACCTGGTCTCCCTTTAAGACGTTTAATAGACGTTCTTTTTGATTCAAGATACTTCACCTTCTTAAGTCAATCTAGGTTAGTCTACTTTATATTCATAAAGGCCATGGCTCCGAGCCACATCAAGCATCGCTTGAATATGCTCGAAAGGGACTTTATTGGCTGTTTCACACCCAGTCGAGAGGATAAAAGCAGGGGTATACCCTTGCATGGTATCTATCGCCTCTATGCAGACCTTATGAATCTCTTCAACAGGACCGAATAAAAGTTCATTGGCTGGGTCAATATTACCGAGAATGAGGGCTCTGCCGGCAACCTTCTCTCGAGCAAGTGCGAGATCACATTTATCGAGACTGATCACATCTGCTCCAGTGTCTGTCATTTTGTCCACAATCTTGTGTGTCTTACCGCAGATATGCAGGGGAATAAGTGCTTGTAACTCATGAGCTAAGTCCACTAGTTCTTTGATATAAGGAAAGGCAATTTTGTCAAACATCTTCGGACTGAAAAGGCTACCGGAGGCAATCGGTTCCAAGATGATTGGCATAGCGCCATAGCTAGCTATCTCTCGAATCAAGTTTTTACAGCTATCAGTTGCCATTCTTAAGAGGGTATGACAAAGTTCCTGATCAGTATAGGTATCTCGAGCAAAGGCTTCAACCCCCCGCAGGGTGGCCGCCGTGGAAACTGGTCCAGAGAAGCAAACCGAAATGAAAACATCGTCGCCCACTTCTTTGTTAAGGATTTCTAGAGCTTCGTAGAAAACAGGGAATTGACCGTCATTCTTTTCGGCGACTTTAAGTTTGCTCAAGTCTTCCCTTGAGTTAATTATGGGGACCTCACAGTTAGCGGGTTCATCCTCAGAATAGTCCAGCTCAGCACCCATAGCTTCCGCTACGTAGGAACAGTTTGTGAAGAGATAAATCAAATCATAGTTATACTTCTTGAAGGCCGCAATATGCGCTTCAGCCATGACCTTACCGTCAAGTTGAAACTCCTTGACGGTTTTGCCAATGAGATGAGCGGTATTGGTGGTAACAATCGGCATACAGATAATTCTGTCTAGGGGTTTTCCGGTTAGAAGAGCCAGAACCCTTTCCTTGGAGGTTAATATGTCTTCTCTGATTAACATGTTAGGCCCTCCCCATCAGGTCTTTGGCTTGTCTCACAGCTGAACTGGCATCATTGGCGTAAAGATCAGCGCCGATTTTATCACAGAACGTTTGCGAAATAGGACCACCGCCAATGAGAACTTTGTATTTATCCCGAATGTTTCGTTCTTTTAGTCGATCGATCACGGTTTTCATTCCGTCCATGGTCGTGGTCATCAAAGTAGACATGCAAATCATATCACATTCTAATTCTTCCGCTTTTTGGATAAATTGGTCGAGGGGTACATCACGGCCAAGATCATACACTTCAAAACCTGAGGCACCCGAAAGAATCCTCACTAGGTTTTTACCGATGTCATGAGTGTCCCCTTCAACTACCCCGATGACCATTTTGATGGGTTTTTCCAAGGAGCTTTTATCCAGATAGGGGTTAACCACATCAAGACCGGCGTTGAAAGCATCAGAACACATTAAGACTTCAGGAAGGAAATATTCCTCTTCCTCAAACAGCCGACTAACCTCGTTCATACCGGGGATTAAGCCCCCAGTTATTGTTTCAAAGGCAGGAATATTTAGTTTCAGGGCATCCTCGGCAAGCTCTGCTACCTTTTCTACTTCAAACTCTACTAGTGCGTGTGAAATTTCTTGGAATAATGTTTCTTTATCCACGATGTTCCCTCCTCTATACTATATAGTTTTAATTATATACTAACATAAGTAAAACTATATAGTATAGAGGAATATTATTACTCATGATAGTTATCACCTTCGGGAAGCTCAGGATCTATTTATAGAAAATAAAAAAACTCTTCCTTTTCAGGAAGAGTCACAGATAGTCCCTAAGTCAACTCATTCTTAATTCCCTATGCTAATACTAAACCCTAACTTTAGCAAGATCTCTAGCAGGGGGTCAGCACACTATCTTTATCTAATATAATCGATTGTCAGTTCCTCGAAAATTGTCTAACCTTCTTATTTATACCCTTCCTCTTTAAAGTAATTTTTGCGAATGATTAGGTCTGCTATATCTATCCCGAGGACGTTACTTTGTAGTTTTTCATTGGACGCAGCTTCTCCAACATACTGCTTGTTAGCTAAAACCGCGAAATCTTTATTCGTGTTTAACAAATTTCGCCCGAGCACGGTCTTTTTATACTTATCCTCGCTTACACCCATTAGGTAGGCCACCGTCGGCATTGTGTCAACTTGTCCGCCTGTTATCCCAATCTCGCGACCGTTCATTCCCTTATGATAGATAATAAGAGGAATTCGTTTAGTGTCATCGAGCCACCAGTTCTCATGGGGCTGAACTTGTTTTACTTCATCATTATAGTATTTGTGCACTCCAGTATGATCTCCATAAATAACAACCACTGAATTATCTAAAACCCCGCTTTTATCAAGAGTACCTAAAAAATTGCCAATCTGTTCATCTGTGTAGTTAACACTTTGGAAGTATCCACCCAATTTCGTCTTATTCAGCTCTTCGCTGAGAG
Source organism: Desulfosporosinus sp. Sb-LF (assembly GCF_004766055.1). Taxonomy (NCBI): domain Bacteria; kingdom Bacillati; phylum Bacillota; class Clostridia; order Eubacteriales; family Desulfitobacteriaceae; genus Desulfosporosinus; species Desulfosporosinus sp. Sb-LF. The sequence goes on from NZ_SPQR01000011.1 coordinate 106,347, forward strand.
CAAGCTTCCTATATTGATCGGGCAGGTCAAACGGGTTGTGGCTTGTCAAAGTAACCATAAAATTATAGAAAGGTTGCTTTTCACTGGCAATAATCGGTGCTATTTGCTTAAAATAGCTGCCATCGCTGATACCCAAACCGATTTGTTCATCTGTCTTGAAATGAGTCACATCCATCGTTTTTTCGAACCCTATGGAAGTTAGGGCTGGCATCCAGTTCCAATATGACCCTTTATCCGGATGAATGGCTAAAGTCCCATACCCCTTTTCCTTTAAAAGCTTTGGCAACGAATTGTAAATATTGTAGGGAAATCGAAAGAAAGTAGCACCTGTCCTAATAGGATAAACCGATGTGTTAGTCATTAAATCCGCATCCGCACTGGTGCCATTATTTACTTGTTCATAAAAATTCGAAAAATAAAGACTGTTCGGCAATAGCTTATTAAGGTTAGGGGTAACTTCCTGGCCGTTTACCTTTTGGTTTAAGACAAAATTCTCAAGTGACTCCACTTGGATCATGATAAGATTTTGTCCCTTAAAAAGACCGCTAAACTGATTAGGTGGTAGATTCTCTTGCTTCTGCGCAAACCAGCTCTTAATTTCTTGGTTTTCTGCCGGAGTTAGTTTCTTGATTTTACTATCTTCGTAATAGTTATAAAGATCATAGCTATGGTACCCCAGCGGTGAAAGGTTCGACATCGTCTGATTCGGTGACCACGCAACTCGAAACAACATATCTTGACCTTTCCCTTTAAGATCTAACTCGACGTGCTGAATGTAAATATATGAGATTGAAAGTGCTAAAAGAACGAGCAAAGCAAATACGTTCCGCTTAGCTGAACCGTGAAACTTCTTAAACTTAAGCCCGATTCCTACTAAGATTACTAGGTCAATGAAGAACAAGAAATCGATGGGTCGCAGCATTGACATAATACTACTAGAAAGATTATCGAGGTTGGTTGTTTGACTCATTAAATAAGGGGAAATAAAACTGCTGAAACCACGATAATACATCAAGTCTGCCAAAATGAGTAACGAAACGAATAAATTACCAGAAACAAGAAACCAATACCGGGTTCTGCCCTTAAACAGGAAGGAAAAACTCAGAATTATAACGATAAAAGAGACATAAACGAGCATTGAAGGTGGGGCGCTGAAACTATAAAAGGCCTTAAGAAAACTAAATCGAGTAGCGTTATCATTATTAATTAGACCGATGAAAAGTATAGACTTAGTCAGGAGTGCCAGAGTTGTGAAGAAAAATACAAATGCATCTCTAGTTAAAAATTTCCCCGTGATCAAAAGACTTCTCAAACCTGCATTTTGATACCCTGTGGCATGGGTGGATCCTAATTTCGCATTGTCATAGCCCAAATTATCATCTATACCAGTCAAAGATTCACCATTCCTCTACACAAAAAATATGTCCGACTCTACTTCATTCGACAAATATTCCTATTTTCCTTCTGTAAAAAATTTCTTCCAAATGTCTCTCTAAAACATTTCTTGGTTTTCAACAACAACAAACAAAGATACTATCTCAGAAATGAAATAGTATCTTTGTTTGTTACCTGGCATTGACCTACGGGTTGAAAAGCAAAGACCTGTTAACATCATTCAGCGACTTTAAAGTTGTATATCGGACTTATTGTATCTGCAATTTCTGCTGTATCACAGATTCCAAAATCCAATGTCAAGCTGCAGTAAAGCTCCATGGGGTCTTTCTGTCCCTGTCTGTAGGATCAAAAGCTATCACTAAGGCTAGATATTCTTACATCGCTATGGGTTTATTGGCATGAAAAAAGAAATAAGAAACCGTTAGGATTCTGATAGTTTTCTTATTTCTGATACAATCGATAAGCTACTAGAACCGCTTACGATGGCTAATAAAGCAGATGGATTTTTTTGATTTCTTTTTTGACTTCTTTTTGCAGCCCGCAATAATTAATGAAGCTGACGCTTTTTGTATTTCTTTTCATGTAGTGAATTTCTCCTCTCTATATTTGGGTCTTCTCTGTCTCCAGAGAATGGACTATCTTATTCAGATTCAGACGTCTCCTAGTCGTCCTTACCTCCTTAAATTGTCTTATCACTAAATCATTTAGTTCCAAATATTCATCCAATACGATTCTAAAACCCTAGCTGCATCTTTTCCTCCCTACAATAACTGATAATAATCCAGCACTTTAAAACAAAAGGCATTCTTTCGATTTAAATCTTCTTACCATTTATTTACTTCAACTTACATATTTCCTGATTTATTATAAGATCGTTCCAGTATTTGTACACTCGTATAAACTACAGGTTAAATAAATAAATTTCCAGGTAGTTCGTACAGGTTAAAAAATATCGAGATGTATGATTCATTAAATAATAAGATGTGTCTCCCAAATATTCCTCGCTATCCTTGGGTGGTAAGTGTGAAATAGCCCCCACCTTCAAACAAAGTGAGGACTATTTTGCGCTTAGGTTTATAATCTAGTGTAGGATACATGAGTCGTTAAATAGCATGTCCAAGAACGGTAGAGACTTTGTTTCAAACACTGAACCATCCTTTACCAACGCAACGATCTATTTGCCTTTGAAACATCCTATTGAGCCGCAAGCCGACTTTGGTGAAGCCAATATTATTGAAAAAGGATAACCGAGTACTATCTGACTCTTAACTGGACTGAACGAATCTTTGACCCCAGCCGTGTGGATCGAAGGGGTGGAACCTCGACCCCATAGACGTTTAAATGCTTGAAAATCGTTCGTTCTAACACAAAAAGACTACCTCGTTAGAGATAGTCCTTTTGCT
>NZ_SPQR01000012.1 GCF_004766055.1 Desulfosporosinus sp. Sb-LF
TCATGCCGAAGGGGTTCCACCCGTTCCCATACCGAACACGGAAGTTAAGACCTTCAGGGCCAAGAATACTTGGGGCGCAGGCCCCTGGGAACGTAGGTCATCGCCAGGTAACCAGCAAAAAGACTATCTCTAACGAGGTAGTCTTTTTGTGTTAGAACGAACGATTTTCAAGCATTTAAACGTCTATGGGGTCGAGGTTCCACCCCTTCGATCCACACGGCTGGAGTTTTCGCTACAAAGTATTCCTTTTAGTTGGTGGCTTCGGCAATACATACAGGGACAATCATTACAGATCAAATTCTGCTCAATCAAGAATAGAAATTCAACATAAGGGAAGCATGGAAGTATTAACGAAATGGTAGCAACTTTGCATATGTAACAGCCGCTGTTGCCGAAGTTACTGAAGGTTGATCTTAAAGAGGGTTAGAAAAGCAAAATTGCTGAAGGGGTACAAAAAGCGAGATTTTCAAACGTCTTCTGCTCTATGGAAAGGTTTAATCTACGTCTGTTCTATTCGTTATCAAAAACTTAAAGTAAGGGTGAGAAAATACTTGATTAAAGATTATAATAAAGGTGATTTAGACGAACGACTAGCAGAACGTGAGTGGATGGTTCAAACTCAAATTATTGATCGAGGTATCACTGATGAGGCGGTAATTAATAGTATGCTCATTGTTCCTCGGCACAAGTATGTTATGGAGGATAAGCAAGCGTACGCGTATTATGATACCGCCTTAAAAATTCAAGCGGGGCAGACGATCAGCCAGCCGTATATTGTGGCCCTTATGGCACAGGCCCTAGAGTTGAAAGCGGGTGATAAAGTATTAGAAATAGGAACGGGTTCCGGTTATTCCACGGCTATTCTATCCCGCATGGCCGTATGCATCTATACAATTGAACGCCATCACTTACTGGCCAATCAAGCGAAGGACCGGTTTCAGAATCAGGGTTATGAAAACATTGAAGTACATATTGGGGACGGCACTCTTGGATGGAAGGAAAAAGCGCCTTTTGACGCCATACTTGTTACGGCGGGAGGCCCCGTGGTTCCGGATTCCTTAATCAATCAATTAGCCATTGCTGGACGTTTGGTTATTCCGGTAGGGGATAAGGGAGATCAAAGGCTTTTGCGTGTTACTAAAACAATGACCAGTGAACTAATAGAAGAAAACTTAGGGTTGGTACGTTTTGTTCCGCTGATTGGAACAAAGGGCTGGAGTGAACTAAACAACATGAACTTAGAATGAATTTTGATAGAATGACCTCGGTCATATGTCATCGCCAGTTAAACAGACAAAGAGACTACCTTTTTCAAGGTGGTCTCTTTGTCTTTAACATTGCGCTTTGAAAAACCGAGGTCAATCCCTATATCTAAAATTTTGAGATGGTGATATATAATAACTATTTAGAACAAATACATTGAGATCATTGGCGAACTCAAATGACAATAAAATTAATCTCAAACAGCATATGACTAGGAGAAGTGGAAAGATGTGGCGAATAACTAAATTTAGAGACTGTTGTAAGGAAGGTGGTAAAAAATGAAAGTACTAAAAGCAGTCGAAATGAACCGATGTATTGGCTGTTTATCATGTATGATAACTTGTGCTACAGTGAACCAGCAAGATCATTCCATATTGAAAAGCGCCATACGCATTAAAACTAGCGGAGGGTTAACTGGCAAATTTATGGCGATCGTCTGCCAAGCATGCAAAGATGATGTGCCATGCGCGGAAGTCTGTCCGACAGGAGCACTTGTACAACGCAAGGGCGGAGGGGTTTTGTTAGATAAAGAAAATTGTGTAGGATGCGAACACTGCGTTACAGCGTGCACAGTCGATGCTATTTATTTCGATCACAGCACGAAACTACCTATTGTGTGTAAGCATTGCGGAGTATGTGCACGATTTTGCCCACATGGTTGCTTGCAGTTGACAGAGGAGGTTCAGTGATGTTATACGAAAACTCCATTAAAGTTCTATACATAGACCTCTCAACAGGTAAGATTGAAATAAAACGGCGTACTGATATGGCCGGGTATCTCGGCGGAGTTGGTGTTGCTTCTAAGTTGCTAGAGGAAACAATGAGACCGGAACTTTCGCCATTGGCTGCCGAACAGCCCATGATCTTGGCAATTGGTGCAATCTCTGGAATTTACCCACTCATTACTAAGACCGTGGCAATGTTTATTTCACCATTGACTGGGGAATTGGGGGAAAGTTACGCTGGTGGTAGACTAGCCTTGACGTTGTCAATGGCTGGATATGATGCAGTGGTGATTCATGGCAAAGCTCCCCGCCCTTCTTACATTGTCATCGACGGTGGCAACATAGAAATTAAAGATGCCCGTCCGATATGGGGAATGGATTCGGATGTCGTTGGCCAGTTCATTCGGGATCATGTAAAAGGAAGCGGAAAGCGTAGTATTTTAAGAATTGGGCCTGCAGGGGAAAAGATGGTTAAGTTTGCAAGTGTTTGCGTTGATACCTATCGGCATTTTGGACGGCTCGGTCTTGGTGCTGTGATGGGAAGTAAACACGTCAAAGCTATTATTGTTACAGGTGATAAGTCCACTAAAATCAAAGAGTATAAAGACTATTTCCGTGTATACCAATCTATTTTCAAATCTGTCACTGAGACAGATCTTATGGCAAAATATCATGACTTAGGGACATCGATCAATGTTGAGGTAATTAACGCATTAGGCGCCTTGCCTACAAAAAACCTAACAGAGAGCCACTTTGATGGTGCAGAAAAGATAACTGGGGAAGCCTTCGCCAACAATCATCTCGTCCGTAAGATGGCTTGTACTGGTTGCCCCGTTGGATGTATCCATATTGGCCAATTCCGACAAAAATTTGACGATGGTTATGACTATGAATCGCTGAGTGTCGCATACGATTATGAGCTAATTTATTCGCTAGGCACATTACTCGGCGTCAGCAAGACGGATGAAGTATTACATCTCATTGAAGCAGTCGAAAAAACAGGCATGGATGCCATTTCTACTGGCGTCGCACTGGCGTGGGCAACGGAAGGTTTTATGAAAGGCATTGTGACTGTAGCTGAAACCCTTCTTCCTTTAACATTTGGAGATTCAAAAATTTATTATCAGGCCATCCTGTATTTAGCAAACCGGAAAAATGACTTTTATCGAGTTCTGGGAGAAGGAACCCGATCCGCAGGGGCTACGTATGGCGGCAAAGAGTTTGCACTTCAGGTTGCAGGTAATGAAATCCCAGGGTACCACACAGGGTACGGTAACTTAGTGGGGCTTACTGTAGGAGCACGGCACTCACATTTATGCAATGCCGGCTATGCAGTTGATCAATCCATCTCAACATTTGATGAGAACAAAGCCGTTGATGCTCTCTTCATGGAAGAACTTGAGCGATGTGTTTTAAACTCACTCGTTATCTGCCTATTCGCTCGTAAAGTGTATAATCGGGAAACTGTCTTGAAAGCCCTCAATGCTACTGGCTATGTTCTTACCGATAACGAGTTGACAACAATTGCAAAACGGATTTACAAGACTAAGCTAGGCATCAAAGAAAAACTAGGGTTTGATCCGCGACAGGTGGTATTACCAGAACGATTTTTCAAGACTCCAAGCATACATGGGACACTTGATCCATTAATTGCGGAACGAATGATTAATAGGTATGTGGAAAAGTGTTTGTTATTATTATCCGAAGAAAACTAATGCCGAAGTCCTATCCATCATTTTGTTTGCCTCGACAAGCGCTTTTATTATATGACAAGCCCTTCAAGAACACTTTATGAACATTGATTTGGTTTGCCCTTTACGCTGTTGAAATCTAATTTCCGTTGAATTAAACAAGGAATTTCGGCATTTGTGGCGAATTAAGTATAAAAAGAGTGTAGTTGAGGGGTTTAACAATAATGAACAGTGTACGTCTGAAACCGAAATCAGCCTTAATCAGTATCGTCATAGGAGCTATTCTCTTGGGAGGGTCATCGATCCCGGCAAGGGCCGACGATTTACAGCAACAGCTTGATCAGTCCCAACAACAAGCCAATCAATTAAAGGGAAACTTGAATGCTCAGAAGGACAAAGTATCGGATGCTACGGCACAAGTTTTAGCATTAAAGCAATCCGTACAAGCACTGAATAATAGTATTGCACGTGAGCAACAATTGCTCACCGAAGAACAAAATCATCTTAAGGGGTTGGAAGAGCAGCAACAGAAACTTGAAGATCAGCGTCAGGAGCATATTAAAGCCTTGGGGCAATTCTTGAAGAGTAACTATGAAGATGGTATAACAACTTACTTTGCTGTGTTATTTGATGCCACTAGTTTATCCGACTTTATTGACCGTGCGGATAAGATTCAGATGATCGTAGGTACATACAGTAAGCTTCAAAATGACATCGCAGTTCTTAACAAGAGTATGGAAACCCAAATGGGACTCATTAAACAAAAGAAGGAAACCATTCAATCTACGATACAGGATAAAGCGAACACTCAGCAGTCCGTGCAACAAACGCTAAACAAGCAACAAACTGTCTTGGCTCAATTAAGTTCAGAAGAAAAAGTAACCTTGAATGCTTCTGTAGCTGCCCAAGCAAAGGTTAGCCGGATACAAAAATTGATTCAGCAAGAAGCATTTGAAGCAGCCAATGCAGCTAAGGGATCTGATCAATCCTCAGGAACAAATTATGGCGGAGGGGTTGCGGGTACTGTTACAGTTTCAGGGGGAGCGCAACAGATCATTAGCTTTGGGGCTCAGTTCTTAGGTACGCCGTATGTCTGGGGAGGCACAACCGCATCGCCTGGATTTGACTGCTCAGGGTATGTACAGTATGTGTACCGCCATTTCGGGATATCACTGAGTCGAACGTCCGAACAACAGTATTCAAATGGAGTCTACGTCTCACGGTCGGATTTACGACCAGGTGATTTAGTGTTTTTTCACACATATTCTTCAGGCGCTTCTCACGTTGGAATTTACGTTGGAAACAATACCATGATCAATTCGTCCTCAGGTGGTGTTTCTTACGATGATATGACAAACTCTTATTGGGCAACGCGGTACCTAGGCGCGCGGCGCGTTATTGCTTCTTAAAACGAGCTAAAAGGGCTGTAACTCAATTTGTTTCCAGTTTGTTATAATCTTGTTCTGTTTGAGAACTTCATTTAAGTTAATATAAGTTCGAGGAGGATTATTCACTACTTTTTAGGTGAATAATCCTCTTTTTGAGAGACTAGCATAAGGAACTAGCATTTTGAGGAACTAGGACTTTTGCTATCAGTGATTGTTTTCTCGTTAGTATATTTAGGTAGATGGGGTAAATAGTTATTCTGTTAGGAGAAAATCAAAAATAGCTTTCGGCAGCAGAATCATCAATAGGGTTTTTATAATTTTGACATAGGTCGCGCTCTTTTCGGACATGATTTGAAACAATGGTTCATTGTATAATTGTTCCACAGATGATGCAGAGCCTGCCACGTAGAAACGTAAGATCGAGACGAAAGTGCCGTTATAAGCTGTCTTATCAATCGTTGATGATAGATTAAATTTGTTTTTTTATGATATAATTAGACAGCACATGCTGCACAATAAGGGGGATCTGTTTGAAAGTACTCGCCATTAATCCTGGTTCAACGTCGACGAAAATCGCTGCCTATGAGAATGAAGCTTGTCTTTGGAGTCAATCAATTGATCATCCAACGATTGAAATCAACGCCTTTGCGCGTGTGCCTGATCAATGTGACTACCGAATTGTCCAAATTTTAAACTTGCTTGACGATAAAGCTACACCATTGAATTCATTTGATGCCGTAGTGGGAAGGGGGGGTATGCTAAAACCCTTAGTTGGAGGAACCTACTTGGTGGATGAATCTCTGGTTAAAACTTTGCGTAACGCACCTGGCGGCGAGCATGCTTCAAATTTAGGTGGGATTATTGCATATTACTTGGGACAGAGAATTAATGTTCCTGTCTACATTGTGGATCCTGTTTCCGTTGATGAAATGGAGCCATTAGCACGCCTTTCTGGACTTTCTGAACTGCCTCGTTTGAGCCAATCTCACGCATTAAATATGAAGGCAGTTGCCCGTAAGGTGGCGCGTGAGATGGGGAAATCTTATCAGACTATAAATTTGATTATTGCACATTTAGGTGGAGGAATTTCTGTGGCCCCGCATCGACGTGGCAAAATGATTGATGTGAATAACGCTAATAATGAAGGCCCTTATTCAGTCGAACGATGTGGCACATTGCCCAGTAATCAACTTGTTAAACTTTGCTATTCCGGCAAATATTCACAAGAGCAGGTGCTTACTAAAATACTGAAAGAAGGCGGCATGTTTTCTTACCTTGGGACAAAAGATGCGCGAATGGTGGAAAAACGAATGAACGATGGAGACCCAGATGCTAAGCTAGTACTCGAAGGTCTATGTTACCAAGTAGCTAAGGAGATTGGTGCTATGGCGACTGTGTTAGCAGGGGACGTCGATCAAATTGTGCTTACTGGGGGACTTGCTCATTCTGAATTTATTACTCAGGAGATTATTCGACGTGTGTCTTTTATTTCCCCCGTTGTGGTACTCCCTGGCGAAGAAGAAATGGAAGCACTGGCTTTGGGTGCGCTAAGAGTTCTTCGAAGTGAAGAGAAAGCGTTGACCTATGGAGCATAACAGTGTTTCGATAAATGGGGTGTAAAGGAATGCGTTTTAGCGGATTTGATTCACTTGTTGACAAAGCAAAGAGCATGGGTAGGGCAAAAGTTGCAGTGGCAGTTTCTGAGGACAGAGAGGTTCTAGAAGCAATTAAATTAGCAGAACAGGAAGGGTTAATCTCCCCTGTTCTTGTCGGCGATCGTGAGCAGATTAGGCGTTTAGCCGATGAAATTGGGTTAGATATAGTAGGAACTGAAGTAATTGATGAGCCCATTCCGGGGGTTGCTGTTCATAAAGCGGTCGATGCTGTGGTTAATGGACAGGCCCATTTTTTGATGAAAGGTCAAATTAATAGCTCGGATTTTCTTCGTGCCGTGTTACGAGCCGAAAAAGGGTTGCGAACTGGACGTTTACTCAGTCACATTTCGGCATTTCAAGTCCCTGGTTTTTCTCGGTTACTGTTTGTGACCGATGGAGGGATGAACATTGCTCCGAATTTGACGCAGAAGAAGGAAATCCTCGAAACCAGCTTACTGTATTTGAAGGGCATCGGAATGGATTTGGTAAAAGTGGTTGTTTTAGCTGCCAATGAAGTGGCAAATCCAAAAATGCCAGTGACGATAGATGCTCAAGCATTGGCAGAAATGGGCCGAGCGGGAGAATTTCCAGGGGCGATTGTAGAGGGCCCGTTGGCGCTTGACGGAGCTGTGAGTGCGACTGCCCTAAAGCATAAGGGAATTTCCAGCGAGATTAATGGGGATGCCGACTTGATCTTGGTGCCTACGATAGAAGTGGGAAATGCCTTGGGAAAATCGATGGTTTATTTTGCTGGAGCAACAATGGCGGGGATCGTTCTTGGAGCGCAAGTTCCGATTGTATTAACGTCGAGAAATGATACCCCAAGAAGCAAATTAATGGCTCTGACTATGGCCGCACTCAATCGACCAGAGTGATCAGAGCACAGGGGCGTGTATCTTTAATAAAGAACCTACTGGCCTCTTTACAGTTTTCTATTTTTTGAGTTAAAATGCTTACATGTACTGGGTTTAGAAATATTTTGCTTATTTCGACTAAGGGGGGAGACTAAAAAGGCATGAAAACATTAATGACAGGCAATGAGGCAATTGCTCGGGGTGTCTACGAATTTGGTGTCAGCGTTGCTGCAGCCTATCCTGGTACACCAAGCACGGAAATTCTCGAAAATATTGCAAAATACCCAGAAGTTTATTCTCAGTGGTCGCCTAATGAAAAGGTAGCAATGGAAGTAGGCATAGGCGCAGCCATTGCTGGTGCGCGCTCTATTGTTGCCATGAAAATGGTTGGGGTTAATGTAGCCGCCGATCCGCTTTTTACCGTAGCTTACACCGGAATTCGTGCTGGCTTAGTCTTGATTTCAGCAGATGATCCTGGAATGCACTCTTCACAAAACGAGCAAGACAATAGACTATACGCGGCGTTTGCCAAGATACCGCTCTTAGAACCCTCAAACTCCCAGGAGGCTAAAGACATGGTTGGCTTGGCTTTAGAAATTTCCGAAACCTTTGATACCCCGGTTATGATACGGATTACGACTCGGATAGCTCACTCCCAAAGTTTAGTAGAGCTAAATGATCCCATTGAACGAGTTGTTAAGACCTATGAACGAAACCCACGTAAATACGTCATGCTTCCAGGGAATGGACGAGCCCGGCGTTTAGTCGTAGAGGAAAGGATGCATAAACTGGCTGACTATACCGAAACGGTGGCAGTCAATAATATGGAGCTGCAAGACCAATCCATTGGCATCATCACATCAGGGATTTCCTATCAATATGTCAAAGAGGCTCTTCCCACTGCTTCTATTCTCAAATTAGGATTAACCAATCCTTTGCCGTCAGGCTTAATCAAAGAGTTCGCTGCAAAAGTAGATAGACTTTATGTTGTCGAGGAATTAGAGCCTTATATAGAAAAGGAAGTCCGCATCTTGGGTATCAACGTCATAGGGAAAGAGCTCTTTCCTCCTTACGGCGAACTTTCCGTTCGTATGGTATCGGAAAAAATTAGCGGCCAACCTGGAATAACGGTAGCCCCAGCCTTTGACTCTCCAATTCGTCCACCAGTCATGTGCCCTGGTTGCCCACACCGCGGAATATTTTACACCCTAAAACAACTTAAACTCGTTGTTTCTGGTGATATTGGCTGTTACACTCTCGGAGCGATGGCTCCACTCGAAGCAATGGATACTACTATCTGCATGGGGGCCTCAATATCTGCAGGCTTAGGAATGATTAAGGCCCATCCGGAAATGGCCGATAAAATGGTCGCTGTGATTGGCGATTCAACCTTTTTACATTCGGGTATTACCGGACTAATGGATGTAGTTTATAATGGCGGAAATCTAACTACTATCATCCTAGATAACTCCATCACAGCCATGACAGGGCATCAGGAAAACCCGTCTACAGGCAAGACTCTCATGGGTCAGCCAGCTCCTCAAGTCGACTTTGTTTCTTTGTGCAAAGCCTTGGGAGTAAAGCGAATTACTGAGGTCGATCCTTTTGATCTGAAAACAGTTAAAGAAATTATCAAGACCGAAGTAGCCGTTCCCGAACCATCAGTGATTATTGCAAGGCGTCCTTGTGCTCTTATTATCAAAAATACCGAAAAACCTCTACAAGTTGTAGATTGCAACGGCTGCAAAGCGTGCTTAAAACTTGGTTGTCCAGCAATCTCTTTTGATGAAGAAAACAAAACCGCCCAAGTTGACCAAGCACTATGTAATGGTTGTGGATTATGTATTAATGTGTGCAAATTTAATGCCTTGCGAAAGGCCGGTGATGGTAATGTCTAAAATAATTAATGTATTACTCGTGGGAGTCGGTGGGCAAGGAACAATTTTGGCCTCAAAAATATTAACCCATGCCGCTATTGCTCAGGGTTACGAAGTCAAAATGTCAGAAATCCATGGTATGGCTCAACGAGGTGGATCAGTAGTAACTCAAGTCCGTATGGGAGAAAACGTTTACTCTCCGGTCATCGAACCAGGAGAAGCAGACTTTATCGTTGCCTTCGAGCAGTTAGAAGCTTATCGGTGGGCTCACTTCTTAAAAAAAGATGGCGTCTTAATCGTTAACACCCAAAAGATAGTCCCTTTGCCGGTACTCATCGGAGCCGCAACTTACCCGGACAGTATCCTTGACGACCTTAAAGGTCGAGTCGGTCGTTTTGTCGAATTGGACGGATTAAAATTAGCTTCCGAAGCTGGTAATGCCAAAGCCACAAATGTTGTGCTAATGGGGGTCCTCTCCAAATATATGGAATTTTCGGAGGATTTCTGGCAAAATGCCCTTGAGGCAAGGATCCCAGCCAAGTTGCTGGAATTAAATAAGAAAGCCTTTGCTTCTGGGATCGCCGAGGCAAAGTGAACACATTCAACTAAAGTTGAACACTGAGGCTTGGGTAGAACATTCTCAGCGGATGATACTTTAAGGTCCTTGTACTTTCTATGATGGTTTCCATGGAGATTATCGTAGAGTACGGGGTACCATTCCCAGTTAAAGAAGTAGGAATCTCATCGATGGATAACCTGTACTGATTATTTTGACAATATCAACTTTCGATAACTAGTTTAAGAGTTATTCTGAATAAAGTCGTTGCGTATTCTTGCGAAGCGACCTTTTCGTTTAATGCTCAGCTACGGCTCTTTCAAGGATCTTCTTTAGCACCATATACTCTACCACTTTCCCTTGGGACAGAAGCCTTAATTCTTTTATAAACTAATTTTAGTTCAATCGCTGATCCAAGTTCAAATAAATTAATTAAAGATTTAAGTATGGTTGTAAGACAGTATTAACTAGCATACAGCCAAGTCTGGTAGGCCCGAGACGAGGGGGGCAGTCCTTTTAACACTTATAATGTGTCAAAAGGACTGCCCCCCTCGTCTCGAAGATTGAGGACAATCAGAAAAGTTGTCCAGGTTACATCTTATATGGTACCTATTCTTTTAGATTGATTACTTCTTCCGAATCCTCTTGAGGAACATGGTCATGTAAACGTCCTGCACGTCGGACCGCTTCCCGAAGCAAAAACTCAATGTGCGCATTGACACTTCTGAGTTCATCCGCTGCCCAGCAGGGGCCTTTCTTTCACATGGCTCTAGTTTGACTGCTTTTAAATTCTTAATGTCTAACCAGAAAATTAAAATTGGTTAGTTATTAGTTATAGGAAACAAAAATAAATTTAATGGAGATTGAACTATCTCATTTTGCCTAAAGCTGTTTCAATACGGTCTAAAGCTTCTTGGATATTGGCGACCGAATTTGCATAAGAGAAACGAAGGTAGCCTTCGCCGTAGGAGCCAAAAGCAGTGCCTCCTAAACAAGCGACTCCGGCATCGTTTAAAAGATAGTCAGCGATTTCTTTACAGTCTTTGCCGAACGATTTAAAATTGGGGAATACGTAAAATGAACCCTCTGGCAAGATACAGCTTACTCCAGGAATAGAGTTTAAGCCGTTAACCATAATGTCGCGGCGTTTCTTAAATTCAGCAACCATAGAATGGACTTCGTGTTGGGGTCCTGTAAGTGCTTCTTTACCAGCCATTTGAGTCGAAGCAGAGGTACAGGAGTTTGAATTGACCATCAGTTGGGCAATCCGATCCGCTATTTCCGGGTGCATCACTCCATAACCTAATCGCCAACCAGTCATGGCATAGGTCTTGGAAAACCCGTCTAAGATGATGGTCCAATCCTTCATACCTGGTAAGGAAGCAATGGACAATGGGTGTGTATCACCATATACAATCCGATCATAGATCTCATCGGATAGAACGAGGATTTCTTTACCTCTTACCAAGTCTGCAATGGCTTTAATATCTTCATTCGTGAGCACTCCACCGGTTGGATTGCCTGGTGAGTTAATAATGAGCATTTTAGTCTTGGGTGTAATTAACTTCGCAAGGTCCTTGACGTCTAAGCGAAACTTATTTTCTTCTCGAAGAGGGAGGGGAACTGGGATTCCGCCCACAAAGCGAATTACGGATTCATAAATAGGAAAGCCGGGGTTTGGATAGATTACTTCATCCCCAGGATTCACAGTAGCCATTATCGAGAAGAACATGATGGGCTTTCCACCGGGGACGATGACAACATCATCCGCGGAAGCGTCGACATTTTTATGGGAGCGGATGTATTGAGCAATCGTTTCCCTTACTTCCTGAATACCTGGGGCAGGAGTATAGTGTGTATACCCGCTGGTTAACGCCTGACACGCGGCATCAATGATATTTTTTGGAGTGTCAAAGTCCGGTTCACCGATTTCTAAATGGATGATATCTTTCCCTTGTGATTCAAGTTTTTTAGCTTTTGCTAAAACTTCAAAGGCAGTTTCTGTACCGAGTAAGGACATTCTATCGGCAAAGATATTTTTCATTTTAAACATCCCTTTCTTTTTTGAAATTTGGTCTGAGATTACGATTTGTAAACTTCGGGGTTGAGACAATTCGGGGGAAGTTCTCCTCTCATGGCCGCTAAGATGTTGGACACAGCGATGGTGCCCATTTTGGTGCGGGTATCAATCGTGGCACTGGCGATGTGTGGACAGAGGATGGCATTGTTGAGCTCTTTAAGGCCTTCCACAAGCTCTGGTTCAAATTCGTAGACATCAAGCCCTGCTCCCCAGATTTCCCCTGTCTGTAAGGCTTTGACGAGTGCTAGTTCGTCTATGACAGGACCGCGGGAAGTATTGATAAGAATCGCTGTTTTTTTCATAAGTTTTAACTCTTTTTCGCCGATCAAATGGTGTGTTTCGGGGAGAAGTGGAGTATGGATCGAAACAAAATCCGATTCTTTGAGAAGCGTTTCTAGATCGACGTATTGACCGTCGGTTTCTTGTTCAAATTGGGGATTCGCAGCTGTGCTAGTGTAGAGAACTTTTATATCGAAGGCTTTTGCCCTTTTGGCAAAAGATAAGCCTATTCTTCCGGCGCCGATGACTCCCACCGTTTTGCTCATGACGTCCTGCCCTAGAAAGAGCATTGGCCCCCAACCGTCAAATTTACCCATCCTTGTGTATTTATCCGATTCTGCGACTCTCCGAGCAGTGGAAAACAATAATGCCCAGGCCATTTCAGCAGTGGTATCAGTAAGTACACCGGGGGTGTTTGAGACCATAATTCCTCGTTCTGTGGCGGAGGGGATATCTATGTTGTTATAGCCGACCGCATAGTTCGCAAATATTTTGGCGCCTTGAGCTGCATCCATTACCTCAGCATCTATAGGGTCTGTTAGTAAACTTAACACGGCATCCCTGCCCTTAACATTTCCCAAAAGTTGTGGTTTTGTCAGAACTTGGCCCGTGCGATTGACTTCAATGTCGCAATGTTCTGCGAGCATATTTAGTGCTGGTTCAGGAATTTCGTTCGTGACATAAACGTTCCACCTACTCATTTTCTGCCTCCCACTCTTTAGTCTAATAGATAATAATTATAAGGGTATTATACCAAAAGCCTTGAGTATTATTACGTCATTTATAATTAAATATTAACGGTTTTTGGTATACCGTATACTACTTTTTCTTGCTTTTTTGTTCAAACGAATTATACTTGATTTATGATGGATATAAATCTAAAAGGAGAGAGGGCAAGTGGAATATCAATTTTCACCTATTAAATTCAATGACATGAGCCATATCCGTGATTCTGTGTTTTCAATTCTGAGAAATGCAATTCTTGATAAAAAACTTAAACCAGGGCAAAGGCTCGTGGAACGCACGATTGCAGAACAACTTGGGGTTAGCAGAACTCCAGTGCGCGAAGCAATTCGTAAGCTCGAATTAGAACGGTTAGTCACGCATATTCCTAGAAAGGGGGTCGTGGTTTCAGGATTCACTAAGGAGGATATTATGGAGATTCTGCTCATTAGAGCATCCTTGGAAGCCCTAATTTGTAGTATTGCTGCGACAAAAATTAAACCTAAAGACGTGGAACGGCTTCAATCCCTTGCTAAGGAGATTTTAGAGGAACACGAAAATGAAAATTTCACAAGGTCCAACAAATTAAACGATAAGTTTCATGAGATCGTCTACAGAGCTGCGGAAAGCCCAAGAGTGTACAATTTATTCAATACGTTACGCGAGTATATTACCAAATTTACACAAGTGGCTTATTATAAACCTGGTCGACCTGAAGAAGTATGGATTGAACATAGTGAGATCATTCAGGCGTTGCGAGACCATGATAAGTTGAGGGCTGATGCCGCTGCGAAAAGACATGTTGAGAATTCTAGTAAGGCGTTTTTGGAAATGGCCTCTTGGGATAAATAATTGTTTTCACCGAATTAATTTGGTATACGGTATACCAAATTAATTAGAAACGAACAATGGATAAACTAGATAATAACTAATAGATTTAGAACTATATAAAAGAATAATAAGAAGAATAAATAAGGAACGGTAGCTAGGAAACTTAAAAGACTATGGTTAGATCGAGTAAATTAGTAAAAGTACGCGTTTTTAAGTAAAGCTTAGAGAAAGTAGGAGAATACATGAACATATTTCTAGAGATGTTCATTACCTTTTTCAAAATTGGTTGTTTGGCCTTTGGCGGAGGGTATGCTGTTATAGCCATACTTCAAAAAGAAGTTGTCGAATTAAAGCAATGGGTGGGCAATGATGAATTGACAGATATTATGGCTATTTCCCAAACCCTGCCAGGGATCATCTTTGTCAATTCGGCGACGATGATTGGCTATCGAAGAAAAGGTATTCTAGGCGCGATCGTTGCCACGTTCTCGTCCATCCTTCCAACCTTTTTTTTGATACTGATCCTGACCTTTGTGATATGGGGCTTCACGGATAATATCTTTGTCCACAAAGCTTTCACGGGAATTCTCCTGGGCGTCACTGCTTTGATCCTTAATTCTGTTAAGAAAACCTGGAAGACAGCAGTCAAACATTACTCAGACATCGTCTTGGCTCTCTTGGCGACTGGCCTTTTACTCTTTACAAGTGTTAACGTTGTTTTTATTCTTCTGCTTATGGCGGGGCTGGGCTTTGGTCGAAATATGTATTTCATGAAGGCAGGAGGCAAGCAAAATGAAGCTCTTTGAATTATTTCTCGTATTTTTAAAAATTGGGGCTGTTAGTTTTGGCGGCGGTTACGCCATGATACCATTTTTTGAGACAGAAATGGTATCCCATAAGTGGGTATCATTGACTGATTATGTCAAAGTTATTGCTATTGCACAGGTTGTACCCGGGCCTTTTGCCGTAGATTCATCGTCTTATATCGGCTTTAAAGTAGCAGGCATTCTTGGTGCATTGATTGCTACCATAGCCCTCTGTATTCCGTCATTTACTGCTTCTGTAATCATCACCAAATTCTATGCTCAGTTTAAAAAGAACAAGTATGTAAATGCCCTTTTAATGGGTGTGAGACCGGCTGTACTTGGTCTCCTTATCAGTGCTGCCTACATAATTGGAATTAAACCTTTGTTTCAGGTAAATAATACCATCATATCTTTAACAATGCTGAAAGCTATTATTGTGATAGGTATCGGATATTATATACTAAACCAGAAAAAAATCAAAGTAGGTACATTCACGTTTATGGCTGCTTCAGCGATAATCGGTATAGTATTATTCTGATAAGCCTACGCCTTAGAAGTCTCAATTAGGCTAGGTAAACTTACACTGCCTGTGCCTTGTGCCTGACTCTACGGCATGGGCTATTTTTCTGCCTATTTTAATAAAGATTAGGCATCTAATTGCGGAAAAATAATGAGTATAAATATCGGAAATAGGTCATTTTAATATAGAATTTTAGTGTAAATAACAAGGAGTGAACATATATGAGCCAGGCGAAAACACCTCAACCAACGTTTCCTGCACAACAACAGGGGCAACAACCGGGTCTGGAATCGCTGATGAATCCGTTACCTGTCGCTGAAGATCCAGCGTATTTGGGAGGGTCAAAACTAACAGGGAAAACTGCGATTATCACCGGAGGAGACAGCGGAATCGGTCGTGCCGTGTCTATTGCCTTTGCCAAAGAAGGGGCCGATGTCATGTTGGTCTATTTGAATGAACATGGCGACGCTCAGGCAACAAAAGCACGTGTGGAACAATTGGGGCGCCGTTGTACGGTTTTGGCTGGCGACATTGGAGATGAAGTATTCTGTCAGGAAGTGATCGATTATGCGCTTCAGAACTTTGGCAAACTAGATATTCTAGTTAATAATGCAGGAGAACAACATCCTCAAAACAGTTTGCTTGATATAACAAGTGCTCAGCTTGAAAGAACCTTTCGCACCAATATTTTTGGCTACTTTTACTTAACAAAAGCGGCGTTACCCCATCTCAAATCAGGCAGCGTAATTATTAATACAGCATCAATAACAGCGTATGAGGGGCATGATCAATTGATTGATTATGCTGCGAGCAAAGGAGCTGTCGTTTCCTTCAACCGTTCCTTATCAGAATCACTTTGTAAATTAGGGATTCGAGTCAACGGAGTTGCTCCCGGTCCGATCTGGACTCCATTAATTCCGTCTACATTTCAAGCGGAGCATGTTGCAAATTTCGGAAGCACAACTCCTATGCAACGAGCTGGGCAACCGAAGGAACTAGCACCAGCTTACGTTTTTCTTGCTTCAGATGATTCCTCTTATATGTCAGGCCAGATACTTCACATTAATGGGGGCACCATTATTAACTCGTAGCCAATCCCAAATTCGAAGAATCGAGAAAAACTGCAGGACTGGTTCCTGCGGTTTTTCTCGTATGCCTAATTTCTTTCTGTAGACAAGTTGATGATTGTAATTTGTCATTTCAAATCGTGATTAAGATCACATTATTACACTTGATCATTCATTATACTGGTAAAGTACTTCTCGAAATCCAATTAAAAGCAGTTCTTGATTTTAACCCGAAGTGTTATAGTATCATAGTATTAGTTACATGCATCGAATGATAAGATTTATACTAAAAATATTTAAAAAGAGAGGTGGTTGCAATGTTTTCCAAATTTAATAAATATTTTTCGTTAAGGAACGTTGTCCAGTTTATGTTTGCTTTCCTTGTTCTTTATATTGGCATGGTTTTTGTTGCTTTTATCGGAAATATTGATAATAATACTTTACCAGTCGTTAATCGGCCTGCCGGGGTTGAAGCCTTTTTGCCGATTAGTGCCTTAGTTGGACTAAAGGCTTGGATCGCGACAGGGGTTTTTGACTCTATCCATCCTGCAGGTTTAATAATTTTGCTGGCAGCTGTCACAGTATCCTTGTTGATTAAAAGGACCTTCTGCTCTTGGATCTGTCCGATCGGGACGCTTTCTGAAGGTCTGGCGAAAATCGGACGACAGCTGTTTGGACGGAATTTTATCATGCCTAACTGGTTGGACAATGTTCTCAGATCTGTCAAGTACATCATTTTGTTCTTTTTCTCCGCTGCTATCATCTTCGGAATGAGTGGGTCTGAAGCTTCATCATTCCTACAAACGCCTTACAATATGGTGTCAGATGTTAAAATGCTTAGGTTTTTTCAAAATCTGAGTATAGTGGGAATGAGCATAATTGGAGTATTAGTATTTCTTTCGATGCTCTTTGAAAATTTCTGGTGCCGTTATCTATGTCCTTATGGTGGGCTGTTGGGGCTCTTTAGTATATTAAGTCCGTTAAAAATTACTCGAAATGAGTCTTCCTGTATTCAGTGTGGGAAATGTACAAAAAGTTGCCCAAACCGCATTAATGTTGAAGTGGCGAAGAGGGTTTGGTCCCCTGAGTGTACAGGGTGTTTAAAATGTGTTGATCAATGTCCGGTCAAAGAAACCTTATCGTTTAAATCGTCGAGGAAGCATGGAACTCTCTCTCCACAGATACTCGCCCTTTCAGTGATTGGTCTTTGGACTTTAATTATAATTGTTGGCAAAATGACAGGGCATTGGGAGACCAATATAACAACGGAGATGTATAGAAAACTTCTTCCTCTAGTCGATCAAATAGGACTCTAACTGTGTATGTGTTTGAAATCCAAACCACGCCACTCGTTTGAATGTAAGCGGGTGGTGTTTTTTGTGCTCAGAGGAAAAAGGAATTAGTTTAATCAGAATTATAAGAATATTCAGTTGACCAAAGAGGCCTTTGCTGATATACTATTATCAATAAACGAGAGGAGGAATGGCAATGTCAGATCACAATTCACATCCACGTTGGGGTCAACCCTTATCCGGCATTATTGCAACGGTCTCTTTCTTACTCATCGCACTAATAACTTGGTACATTTTTGCATCACCCCATGGAATTTTTAAGTACTACGAACACCCTATGCTTGAGTTTTTAGCCTGGATGATTTTGGTGGGTCTTTGGCAACATATGATATTTGGGGATTGGCCATTCGCGAAGCTAAAACCAATAACACGAGGAATTGTTGAGATTGGGATCAACATTGTCATGACCTATGTGATAATCCATGGGATTTTTCAGGGTTTTCTCGGCAAGCTTATCCTTCCGCTGTGGAGCGTTGAATCCTTAGTTGCTCGGGGAATCACTGAAGAACTAGCTAGAGAATACGTAGGGGGAGCTCTGACGATGTTCGTGCTAATGGGCTTTTTCACCTATGCGTTCTGGACGATTATCTTCCATAAGTGGCCTTGGGGAGGAAAGCTGACCCAGCCGGCTTTAGGTCTAGCAGAGTGGTGTCTTACCACGGTCGTGACGCTCTTTGCCTATGGGATGCTGATTTACCCATTTTATGTAAGTGTAGTATTTAAGCAACCGCTTGCTGCTGCTGCTCCCTGGTGGGGTGCAATTGATGGTGTATCACACTTGAATTACGTCGTTGGTATCTGGGAATGGATGGTTGTTTACCTTTTTATGACTGCAAATGTTTGGTCTGGGAAACCGTGGAATCTTGTGAAAAAGCAACCTTGGAGTGGGTTATTTGGCTTAGTTTCGATTATTCTCTTAGCCTTTGTAACGGTCAAGGTTTTGATGTTTGGGATGGGAGCAGTATGGGGTGCTGTGGATCCGAAGTCGGCTGACGGGCCTACATCTTTAGTATGGCGTTATTATCACACCGCGACGATAGCTGGGTTTACGTTATTTGTATTTTTGATCTGGAATCATTATTTTGACAACTGGCCTCAGAAATGGGGAAGCTTTATTGGGTGGATCGTTCGTACTGTCGGTGTATTTGCAATTGCTGCGGTTCAGTATTTTGTCTATTACATGGTATGTTTGCCTTTGCTTGGACTCAAGCCTGAGCTTTCTAATCATGTCAACAAACCCTTAGTATGGTTGTTCTGGGCGATTATTCCGCTACTTTTTAATGATTGGTTCATGGGGAAAGTCCCCTTTTATACATCGACAGCTCATGAAGTGACAGTGGCTGACTCATCAAACTCTAAATCAGGTTCTACGGGAGTTTAATTGAGAACAGAAAATTGGTTAAAGTCGGAGTGGTAATGTTTATGCATTCTACTCCGATTTTTGTATGCCGTTCGCCACTGAAAAAGTGTTTTTGAATATTAAATATGTTAATCTCCGATCTCTTAATTCGCTGTGAATAAAGACCATCGAATACGAAAAAAGAAGGGGTGTGCGAAATTAATGTTTTTACGTCGATAAATAATATGTTCGGGTTTGAGGAATGTTTCTGTGCTATGATAGTTCTAGATAAGCATAGAATACATCGATCAGGCTCTTAAACCCGATGAAAATTGTTATTACAGAGCGTACACTGTGAACGATAACCTTGAGAAATATCAAAATTATATGTTCTGAAATGTACTAGCTTTTTCATATGATAACCTGAAGCATTAAGTTTATTGAATATTATTAGAAAAGACTGAAAAATGACTTAAAATATTGTCTAAAAAAGGGTATAATGAATTAAGATAAAGGACAATGTCCTAAACGAATGGATAAAAGGGAGAGGGATTGGGGAATGGAAAACAAGTTCAAAGAGTCACTACTTGACAAAAACACGCTATCTGTGACATGGGAACTCGTACCGGGTAGGGGGGCAAACGAAAAGGCCCAGGAAAGTGCTATCTTCTCAGCGGAACAAGCGGCTAAGGGTGGCAGAATCCATGCACTCACCATTACCGATAACCCTGGAGGTAATCCAGCAATTCTCGCAGATTATTTAGGAATGGAAATCCTGAAAATGGGGATTGAGCCGTTAGTACATTTTACCTGTAAAGATAAGAATCGTAATCAAATGGAAAGTCAATTGTATGCTTTAGATCGTGCAAACGTTCGTAATCTCTTAGTTATGACTGGGGACTACACGGTTTCTGGGTTTAAAGGGCGTCCAAAGCCAGTCTTCGACCTGGATCCTTCTAATACCTTGCAATTAATATCTGATATGAATAAGGGCTTAGAAGTTGCGGGCATGAAAGGACCTACCTTTCACAAGCCCAGTGACTTTTTCGCTGGGGCGGCCGTTTCTCCCTTTAAGTCTACTGAGGCTGAACTCATGGTTCAGTATTATAAAATGAAAAAGAAAATTGCTGGCGGTGCTCAGTTTATCGTCACACAACTCGGATATGATGCCCGAAAGTTCCATGAGGTGCTACAGTTCCTAAAGGTTAATAAATTAGATATTCCTGTGGTTGGAAATATTTACATTCTCCCCTTCGGAGCAGCTAGAGTCATGAATCAAAATCAGTTGCCTGGTTGTGTTGTCACAGATAAACTTTTAGCCGAACTCGATGCGGAAAAAGTTGCCCCGGATAAAGGGGTGGGTGCACGGTTGTTGAGGGCAGCCAAAATGTACGCGATCATGAAAGGCATGGGCTTTGCCGGGGTTCATATTGGTGGGCACAATATTAAGTACGAGCAAGTCGAATACGTTCTTGACAAAGGGGAAGAACTAAGCAAGAACTGGCAGGATTTAGTTCGGGAATTTGATTATCCACAGACGGACGGATTCTACTACTTTGAAAAAGATGAAAAGACGGGTCTGAATACCGATCGACCAGCAAACCGTAACAATCGCCCTTTAGATGCACCGGCTAATGTGGGCTATACGATGATGCGGGGAATGCATAGTCTCATGTTCACACCTGACAAGAAACTCTTTCCTATGCTTCGCAAGATGTATTCTTCAGTAGAGGGCAAGAAGAATACCGAAAAGAGACTACATGCGATCGAACATATTTCAAAGGTCGTCATGCTTGATTGTAAAGATTGTGGAGATTGTGCTATTTTGGATTTGGCCTATCTTTGCCCTATGTCCCAGTGCCCAAAAAATCAACGAAATGGGGCTTGTGGCGGGAGCTTAAATGGCTGGTGTGAGGTTTATCCCAATGAAAAAAAATGTGTCTGGGTAAGAGCGTATGCCAGACTCAAGAAATATGGGGAAGAAGCAAACTTGGATGTTCCTCCAGTGCCACCCGCCAATTGGGATTTCTATCAGACGTCTTCTTGGTCTAATTTTTACTTAGGAAAAGACCATTCGGCACCGTTGTTAGGCATTAAGCGACCAGTGAACAAGGTATCGGAAACAAAAAAATAAGAGTAGCCTATAGTTTTCACTTGTGCTATAGTTTTTTATATAAGACCGCTTATGCGAACGTTTCAATTAGGAAATTATGGTTTTGGAGGAGCATTACATGGCAACAGGAATTGTACACAGCGGGATCTGTGGTTTTACTATCAATGTAAAAGCAGTAAGCGATGCCAATCATAAAGTAACATTAGAAATTACCAGTGATTGTCCGAACTATCAAAAGATTGCACAAGAATTAACAGAAGTAGATGCCTACAAAGAAATTTTCAATAAACTCCATCAAGGAACAGTTTATCAAGTGTTTGCCAAATATAGCCCTCATCCCAGTTGTCCAGGCGTTTCCGGAATATTAAAGACGGTTGAAGTGGCAGCAGGTTTGGCTTTGTCGCAGAACGCAAGTATTAGTGTAACGAAGGAATAACGAATAACGTATAGAAGAGACCCATTGACGATTGTTGGATCGTTAGTGGGTCTCTTTTAAATGTTTCTTCATAGGATTACAGGAAAAGCTTCGTACAAAGTAGAATTGAGAATAAAATAAATCAATAGAAGGTTTTGTTGTTAAATCATGGTTCAATTTTGGAGGGGAATGATGAACTCTTTTGTAGCTAACATCTTCAAACCTATCCTAGAGAGGAAAAGAAAAGATTATTGATAAGTCTTAACAAATTCATGTCGCTTTGCTATGCTATACTGAATTGCTAAAGAGAAACCAGGAGGAAATGTGACATGAAAAAGAGAGTTTGGGCAGGGATCCTATTGCTAAGTGCCATGTTGCTAAATACGACAGCTTGTTCAAAGGGAGTACCAACGTCGGCAGTGTCTGAACCAGTGTCATTATCAGGTAAATTGACCGCTACCTTTATTGATGTGGGCCAGGGAGATGCTACACTTATTCAGGCCCCAAGTGGAAAAGTCCTCCTCATCGATGGTGGACCAAAGGATGGGGAAGTTGCTGTTTTGTCCACGTTAAAATCAAAAGGGATTAGACAACTCAGTATTATCGCGACTCATGAAGATGCAGATCATATAACGGCACTTGATAATGTTGTTAATACTTATGATGTTGATAAGGTCTACTTACCGAAGATGCCAACGAAGGCAACGGTCACTATGGAACGATTCGCGAATGCAGTGAAGACTAAGGGGCTTAAGTTCACCTCTGCAAAGGCTGGAGTTTCCGTGGATTTAGGGGTTGGGGTGACTGCAGTCCTCCTCGCTCCAGTCAAAGATACCTACGATCAAGATAACAACTACTCAGCCGTCCTCAAAGTAAGTTACGGCGATACTTCGTTTCTGTTCACTGGGGATGCCGAAGGAGAAAGTGAAAGGGACATGATTGCCAGCGGGGCGAATTTAAAAGCTACAGTTTTAAAGGTGGGGCACCATGGCAGTCGATCCTCGTCGACAGATCCTTTCATGAAGGCGGTATCACCGAAGTATGCTGTCATTGAAGTTGGACCTAATAGCTATGGGCATCCTACATCGACCATCTTGAATCGTCTAAGCTCTTCAGGGATTAAGACGTATCGTACGGATCAGCAGGGGACGGTCACGGCTGTATCAGACGGAAAAAGTGTAACCTTTACAACCGAAAAATAAGATAAGCAGGTGAAGATGATGCTTGTGGTCTTTGAACGGGAAGAAGACAACCACAGAGCAGTCCTAGAACGAAGCGATGGAACCACCTTCGATGTGGATCGCGCTCAGCTTCCAAAGGCTGCTAGACCAGGGGATAGCTTGGATATTCAGGGTGATGGCAAGATTGTCCTAGTTCCAGAAGAAACGCAAAAGCGAAAAGACCGTGTTCAGAAGCTAATGAATGAATTATGGGAATAGGCGTAAAAAGAGGATTATTCACCGCTTTGTTGGTGCATAATCCTCTTTTTTGGTACAGTGCACATCACCTTGAGAAAATCTAAGGGGATGGTGCGCCTCTTTACCAGGTGAATGATCAGGGATGAGATTACAGCATGAATAACATTTGTGAATAGGTGGGAAGTGGCCATTGATCAGCATCAATAATTGTTTCTAGTTTATCTCCATCCGTTCGGAGAGCTTGCATAGCTTTGAAAACAACGTCGCGATAGTAAACGCCATGCGCATAAGCTTCGGTGGTCATTGTAGCGGCTTCGTGAGTTACTTTTTCTAAATTGATTAAGTTAGCGTTGAAGGAAACCAAGGTGGAGCAGAGATCTTTGAGGAGTTCTGCTTGTACTGAAATATCCACGGCGCTTGAGGCAGATTTAATGGCAGTAATAGAATTCGCCAGTTGGGTTGAATACTTGACTGCCGACGGAATGATCTGATGTTTAGCCATGTCAATCATCGTTAGAGCTTCAATGTTAATTTGTTTGCAATATTGTTCTAAATTAATTTCGTAGCGAGATTCTAACTCGGTGCGGTTCAACACTTTATGTTTCTCATACAATTCAACCGTGGATTCGCGCATTAGAACTAGAGCGGCATCAACTGTTGAGCTGATATTGGGGAGTCCTCGTTTAGCGGCTTCTTCGACCCATTCATTCGAATACCCGTTGCCATCAAAGAGGATACGTTTGTGGTTCGTTGCTGTTTCTTTGAGTAGCGCTTGAAGAGCTTGATCGAAGTCGGGTGCTTGTTCTAGACAATCTGCGAATTGAGAGAGAACTTCTGCAATAATGAGGTTGAGTACAACGTTAGGGCCAGAAATCGATTGAGAGGAGGCAACCATCCGAAACTCAAATTTGTTGCCGGTAAAGGCGAAGGGGGAGGTACGATTTCGATCGGTTGAATCCTTACGAAAGGCAGGTAATGTCTTAACGCCACTTGCCAACCTTTCTCCTTGGAGAGACCTGTTGAGCCCACCGTTTTGTAACTGTTCAAAAATATCCGTGAGCTGGTCGCCTAAGAAGATAGAAATAATGGCAGGTGGTGCCTCATTTGCACCAAGACGGTGGTCATTACCGGGATTAGCTGCAGATACCCTAAGCAACTCTGCGTAATCATCCACTGCTTTGATGACAGCAGATATTATGGTAAGGAATTGGAAATTTTCGTGGGGATTTGGACCGGGATCGAGGAGGTTCATCCCATCATCTGTCGACATCGACCAGTTGTTGTGTTTACCTGAACCGTTTACACCCGCAAAAGGCTTTTCATGAAGCAAGCAGACTAAATCATGACGGAGGGCTACTTTCTTCATGCTATCCATAACGAGTTGGTTATGGTCAGTGGCGATGTTTGTCGTTCCGAAAATGGGTGCTAGCTCGAACTGCCCAGGAGCGACTTCATTATGTTGTGTTTTAGCAAGCACACCTAGCTTCCATAATTCAACATTTAAATCATGCATAAACGCAGCAACCCGCGTTTTGAGACTTCCAAAATAATGATCTTCCAGCTCTTGACCCTTAGGGGCCATGGCCCCGAACAGAGTTCGACCGCTAAGCATAAGGTCCAGCCGTTTGTCGAAGAATTTTTTGTCAACAAGAAAATACTCTTGTTCTGCTCCGACTGTGCTTGTGACATGAGATGTTGTCGTGTTGCCAAAAAGTTTCAATACGCGCAAAGCTTGTTTAGAAAGCGCTTGCATGGAGCGAAGAAGCGGAGTTTTTTTGTCAAGAGCTTCCCCAGTGTAAGAGCAGAAGGCGGTGGGGATGCATAGTGTTAAGGCTCCAGCATCCTCTTTGAGAAATGCGGGGGAGGTGCAGTCCCAGGCCGTGTAGCCTCTCGCTTCAAACGTGGCGCGAATTCCGCCACTGGGGAAGGAGGATGCATCAGGCTCGCCTTGAATTAGTTCTTTACCGGAGAATTCCATAACTACGTGACCATCTTTAGTAGGCGAGATAAAAGAGTCGTGTTTTTCTGCCGTAATTCCAGTCAAGGGCTGGAACCAGTGTGTAAAGTGTGTCGCTCCTTTTTCGATTGCCCAATCCTTCATGGCATTCGCTACGATTTCAGCGACTGAGGGATCAAGAGGAAGTCCCTGCTCAATCGTTTTATGTAGAGATTTGTACGTTGCCTTCGGTAAACGTTCTCTCATTGCTGCATCATTAAAGACGTTTTCTCCAAAAATTTTCATTATTACTACCCCTTTCATGACTTCGAACCTTAAAGAAACAAAAAGACCCCCCTTAAAGATTATTCCCAAATCTTTAAGAAGCGTCATTGCTCCATCGAATATATTACAAATTTAACACCTTATTGCCTTACTGACAAGAGGAAATTTATAAGTATACAGTATTTAAAAATAATAAATCAAGTAAAAAGCGTGACACAGTTCACAACGCTACCGTAATAAGCGAGATTAAGTTATTTGCCTAATAGTCATTAGCCCAAAAGCTCAAAAACTCATTAGCTCGATAATCCGAATCTAGGCATTGCTTACGGGAAGCGTGCTTCTCTTTATCGGAGTTTTTGCCCACCGTACTCACCAGAAAAGGGGGAGTTTTATTTGTCTATTCATGATCGGCTAGTTGTGACGTTTTTAAATAATAGCGGTTGAATTTGACATACTAAGTTATGAATCAAATTTTGACTAAAGAGGTGTAGTGCTGTGCTTAGTGATCTGATGCTGCGAATGCTTAATCCGGTAACTGATGATATGTTCGATACTATGATGACAGAACCCTATGCTAATAACCCCTTTTTGATGATGACCATCATGGAGAAAATGACCATGAGGGCGATCGCTGAGGCTGGAATGCGTGCTCAAACCGGGCAAGCGCTCTCCCGCCCTATAGGGAGCCCTTTAAGAAGTTCACCGTGGGAGAAGCTTCTCTTGAATCCGCGGCAATTATTTGAGCTTCCAACAGAGGATGAACATAAAATCGAGATGAAAGTGACGATTGGGCCCAGGGCTAAAAAGCCCTTAATCATCGATATCCCGATTATGATTACGGGGATGTCCTATGGGGGTTCCCTTAGCCTAACAATGAAAGAGGCCTTGGCTAAAGGAGCATCTAAGGCAAATACAGCAACAAATACTGGGGAATCTGCGGTGTCGCGGGAAGAGCGGGACGCGGCAAAGTTTTTGATAGGTCAATATAATCGAGGAGGGTGGCTAAATGACCCTCAACAGCTTAAGAAACTTGATGCCATTGAAGTACAATTGGGCCAAGGTGCCTGGGGCGGGGCGGTAGCATCAACGATGGACTCCTCGAAAATGGATGACCACCTTCGTGAACTTTGGAAAGTTAAACCTGGAGAAACGACTGGCAAGAAAGCCCGTTTTCCCAAGGTGAATACTCCACAAGATATTATTAGTCTAGTTAATTCTCTCAAAGAAAAATATGACGTCCCGGTAGGGATTAAGATTGCGGGTACACATTTTATGGAGAAGGAATTAGAAATTATCGCCCAGACTAAAGCGGATTTCATAACCATTGATGGACAAGAGGGAGGTACCGCAGCATCAGCACCGACTTTAGAGGATGACCTAGGGTTGCCAACCCTATTTACCATTGCTCGTACCGTTGATTGGCTCAAAAAGCAAGGGTTGCGGGATCGCTTTACGATTATCGGGGCTGGTGGATTGAGAACGCCTGGTGAGTTCTTGAAAGCATTAGCTTTGGGAGCAGATGCGGTCTATATTGGTTCCATCGCACTGATTGCCACCATGCAAAGTCAAATGACGAAGGCACTTCCTCAATCTCCTGCTCCCCAACTCGCTTTGTATGATGGCAAATTTAAAGAAGAGTTTGATCCCGAGGAAGGAAGTCAACACTTGGCTAATTTCCTAAAATCATGCTCGGCTGAGATGGTCATGGCTTTACAGGCCATGGGAAAATCCAGTGTTCGTCAGTTAGGACGGGAAGATCTCGTGAGTATTGATCAAGGGCTTGCCAAGGCTCTGCACGTAGGGTACGTAGGTGAAGCGAAAACTTCAGAAGGCTTCATGCCTTTAGCTGCGCGCTAATGAGATCTCATCGCTACAAGAACCGTTACAGTTGCTGTTTTTGTGAATAGTAGCATTGGGTGAGGGGCTCGGTGATGGTAGCAGCATTTTGCCCGCTCCCTTCACCCTTCGATGGTATTTGTGATGATGTCATAGGGGTAAAAAATGTTTGAATCAACCAAGAAACATATGGTAGATGTGGTGTCTTCGAAATATTGTAATTAGGAAATTTCGGGCCATAAATGGAGGTTAAAGTATCGATGGCAAAGAAAAAAATCGGTTTGGCAACAAAAATTGTGATTGGCTTGACCTTGGGAATTCTATATGGGTATTTTTTTAGTAGATACTCTGCTTGGTTGAAACCTGTTGGGGATATGTTTATTCGTTCAATAAAAATGATCGTGGTTCCAATTGTCTTTTCCACGATCGTTATCGGTATCGCGGGTGTTGGTGATCTGAAAAAGGTTGGAAAACTTGGCGGTAAAACCTTGATCTACTTCGAAATCGTGACAACCATCGCTATTTTACTCGGTGTTACGGTTTCCACCTTAACGAAGCCTGGATTGGGGGTTAATTTAAGCCAGATCAATAAAGTAGACATCAGTTCTTTCACAGGCACAGTGGCAAAACATAGTACAACGGATTTATTTGTGAATCTTGTTCCTACTAATATAGTTGATGCTCTGGCACGTGCGGACTTGTTGCAGGTTATCTTCTTTGCGGTACTTTTCGGTGTCTCCCTTTCTTCTATTGGTGAAGTCGGAAAGCCCGTTCTTCACTTTTTTCAAGGGGTTGCAGAAACAATGTTTAAGCTAACGAATATTATAATGTCGGCTGCTCCTTATGGAGTCTTCGCTTTGATGGGTTTTACTGTTTCTCAGTTCGGGTTGGCTGTATTGTTTCCACTAGGAAAACTAGTTGTTATTCTCTACCTGACAATGATTTTTTTTGTTGTGGTCGTTTTTGGAATTATAGCTAAGTTCGTAGGGATTAACTTGTTTACAATGCTAAAAAACCTCGGACAAGAGATGCTAATCGCCTTCTCTACAGACAGTTCAGAGTCAGTATTCCCACAGATTCTGAAGAAAATGGAACAGTTCGGTGTTCCAAAATCCATAGTATCCTTCGTTGTTCCGACCGGGTATACATTTAACCTAGACGGAAGTGCACTTTATCAAGGACTTGCGGTTCCGTTCATTGCTCAAATGTATGGGATCCATCTAACCTTTGCTCATACCTTGACGATCATTGCAGTACTCATGGTTACCTCAAAAGGGATGGCAGGAGTTCCGGGGGTATCCTTCGTCGTCCTAGCCTCTACATTAGCAACGACTGGCTTGCCTGTCGAAGGGCTGGCACTTATCGCGGGCGTTGACCGGATAATGGATATGGGAAGAACGGTTGTTAACGTTATCGGAGTTTCCCTTGCCTCAGTTGTCATGGCTAAAATCGAAGGTGTTTACGACTATTCCAGAGCAACGTATCCGCTGCAACCTTTACTAGAAGAGACTGAATAAATCGATAAATCATTCTATATTTGCCTTAGTCTAACATGTGTATATAATAGTTCATAATGGGATAAACCTTAATTTTTCTTTATAGTCAATCTTACAATTAACTGAAATCGAAAAGAGGAATTCAAGACATGATAGAAATCGGGAAATTTCAGAATCTTAAAATTGCAAATTTCACATCGTTTGGTGCATATTTAGATGCTGAAACAGGTGTTCGACATGATAATATCCTGCTCCCAGTCAAGCAATTACCGGAGGGAGCTAAAGTGGGAGACGAATTAGAGGTCTTTATCTATCGGGATTCCGAGGAACGGCTCATTGCCACGACGAGAAAGCCCTTTGCTCAATTAGGTGAATTAGCCTATCTGAAAGTCAATGCTAAGACGAAGATCGGAGCTTTTTTGGATTTGGGCTTGGAAAGAGGTTTGTTTTTACCATTTAAGGAACAGAAATATCCCATTCAAATGGGTAAGCATTATTTGGTAAAAGTTTATTTGGATAAGAGTCAAAGATTAAGCGCCACTACACAGATCTATGAGTATCTATCGGCAGATGCTCCTTATCAGAAGAATGATAAAGTTATTGGAATCGTTTATTCAGTGAACCCTGAGATGGGAGCCTTTGTCGCAGTCGATAATAAGTATATGGGACTTATTCCGAACAACGAGTATTTTACGGATCTAAAAGAGGGGGATCAAGTTGAGGCACGGGTCATTAGGGTGAGGGAAGATGGCAAGCTCGATTTATCCCCAAGAGAACTTTCCCATCTCCAAAGGGATAATGATACCGTGAAAATCCTTGAAGGGATCAAGAACTATGGGGGTTTCTTAGCTCTTAATGATAAAAGCAGTCCTATTGAAATTGAAAGTCGTTTACACATGAGCAAAGCTGCATTTAAAAGAGCTGTGGGGAAACTTTTGAAAGAGAATAAAGTTGAACAGACAGAAGGCGGTTTGAGAGAAATAGAGTTTTAATTGTAAGATTGGGGAGCTATCAAAGGATCGAGAGAAGTGGTAATGATATGAAAATTATTGTGGACGCTGATGCTTGTCCAAGGGCTGTTTTGCAACTATGTATGAAGTTGGCCCGTGAATTTGATCTGCCTGTTTGGACAGTCGCTAGCTTTAATCATAGTATTGAGTCCGACCATCATGTGGTTGTTGGTAACGCTTCGCAAGAAGCGGATATCCGGGTTATGAATCTTGCACTGGCAGGAGATGTGGCAGTGACGCAGGATTGGGGTCTGGCAGCCATGTTATTGGGGAAGGGAGTAAAGTGCCTTAATCCCGGTGGTCGAGAATTTAGCTCAACGACGATTGAATTTTTACTCGAAGAGAGGGAGGCTAAAGCTAAGTTCCGACGGGGCGGCGGCAGAACGAAAGGACCCAAAAAGAGACTATTAGAAGATGATCAGCAGTTCGAGGCCAGTCTGCGGAATATACTACTTAAATGAACAGTTGCCTTCTATTGGAATGATGCGGAATCGTGGGAATAGGTTGTTATATAAAATCATTTCCGTATTAGAAAAATAAGAGGGTGATAGTTTGGGCGACTGTGACGATAATCCTTGGCGGGACATTGCTTTAGCTTCATTAGAAAACAACTTGACGATTCCGATCGTTAAAGCCTATCTAACCCGAAGTAGTGAACGCTTGGATTGGTACGATCAATCCTATCCGTATTTTGTGCAACGTTTTCAAGAAACTCGACGTAGTTACTTTGAGAAAGACACCTGGATTGAGCGAAAAGCTTATGTATTTGCCTGGATTGCGAAAATTCCACATGGAGGGGAACTTAGTCCCAAACTAACGTTTGAAATCTATAAACTGGAATCGGAATTTTTTGAGAAGAAAATCTTCGAGTTAAGTGGAAAAGCACTTAAGGCTGTTCCACTTGAACAATTTCTAAAATTAGCGGATAAGTTTCTTAATGATGGAGGCCATTGGAACTCGACCTTGGCCTCTAGTTCAAAACTCCTTCATTTTATGTGTCCCTCTCTGATACCGATCTTCGACAAAACAATTTGTCGCGTCCTCTACGGACAGGATAATCTGAGTTTTGGAAAATACGAAGGGTATATCTGTGCGTTGCGTGAGTATCTTAGGCAAAGTGAAAATGAAGAGTTATTGGAGTATTTAAAGGTGAAGGGCAAAGAACGACATAGTTCTGTTTTGCGCCTAGTGGATCTAACTTTATATTGTTTGAATTCTAAGGATCATCAAAAATGACGTTGAATTAAAGAATAGTTCTAGAATGATAAGGTAACTAGAGAATGAGTATGAATATATAAGAAACGTGAAAAGAGACAGAGGTTTACTTGTTGAGGTAAACTTGTCTCTTCTTTTATTGCTCGAAAGACTTTGCACTTTTGGTAAAAATTGATTAAAATAAGGAATGCGGGGCTTGAGAAAGTTGCACAATTCTTTTATTAAGACAAAATGATGGAGGTAACAAATGAGTACGGTAGTAGAAACAAAGGAATTTCAAACGGAAATTCGGCAATTACTAGACATTGTAATCCACTCTCTTTATACTGAGCGCGAGATTTTCTTAAGAGAGCTAATTTCGAATGCAGCAGACGCGATGGGGAAACTGCATTATATTCAGTTAACAAGTCCAGACGTAAAAGACAAAGATTTGGCTTTGGAAATCTTTATTGATACAGATGACAATGCACATACACTAACGATTTCTGATACTGGAATCGGGATGTCGAAAGAAGAATTAGTTGAAAACTTAGGAACTATCGCTCATTCTGGATCTAAAGAATTCATCAAGCATCTTACTGCTAAAGGGGACCAAAAGGATCTTAATCTCATCGGTCAATTCGGGGTAGGCTTCTACTCTGCTTTCATGGTCGCAGATAAGGTTACCCTTCATACTCGTTCCTATCAGCAAGAGGGCGAAAGCCTAGTTTGGGAATCAGACGGTGTAGGGAGTTACACAATCTCTAAAGGAGAAGATCAAGCCAGAGGCACGAAAATGGTCCTTCATCTAAAAGAAGATGCCTATGAGTTTGCTAAGGAAGAAACTGTCCAACGGGTTATTAAGCAATACTCTAGTTTTGTACCATATCCTGTCACGGTTAATGGGACGAAAGTCAACACTGTAGATGCTCTCTGGACTAAAAACAAAAACGAAATCACGGGTGATGAGTACAATGAGTTTTATAAATTCATCGCAAATGCACATGAGGAACCACTTTTCCGCCTGCATTTCTCATCGGATGCGCCTTTGAATATTAATACCTTATTATTTGTTCCTAAGGATAACTTTGAACAGTTTGGCTTCGGTCGAACAGAGCCTGGTGTTAGCCTTTACTGCAAAAAAGTTCTAATTCAAGAAAAATCTCAGGCCGTTTTGCCTGAGTGGCTACGTTTCCTAAGAGGGGTTATGGACAGTGAGGAGCTTCCGCTAAATATCTCCCGAGAAACTATGCAGGATAGTGCTTTAGTCAGTAAACTCAACAAGGTCGTCACCGGTCGTTTTCTTAAATTTCTAGAGGGCCAAGCGACTTCGGAACCAGAAAAGTACAAAGAGTTCTGGGAGAAGTTTAACCAGTTTCTCAAAGAAGGGGCTGCGAATGACTTCACACATCGAAAAGAACTTCTTAAACTTTTGCAGTTTGAATCCTCTAATAGTAAGGCAGGCGAACTTATTTCCTTGGCGGATTATGTTGGTCGCATGAAAGATGACCAAACAGTCATTTACTATGTCAATGGACCTTCGCGAGAGGTGATTGAGTCTGGTCCGTATTTAGAAGCTTTCCGTGATAAAGGCCTAGAAGTGATTTATACGTATGCAGCGATTGATGATTACATCTTTGGGGCGATCGGAGAGTATGAAGGTAAGCGACTCGTATCGGCTGACGAAGCTGATTTAAAGTTAGATAATGAAGAGAAGGTTAGGAGCGAACAATCCTTGTCTGAGGAGGATGTCCAAGCCTTGACAAGCTGGCTTAAAGAGGTCTTGGGTAGTAAAGTGACAGAGGTTCGAGAATCTAAACGTTTAGTGGATAGTCCTGCAGTCGTTTTTAGTCCGTATGGGACAAATAGTATGCAGCGAATGATGCAACTTATGAATAAAGACATGAATAACGTGGGACCCAGTGTTTTGGAAATCAATGCAGCGCATCCGATGATTAAACGTATGGATATAGCTCGAAAAAACGAGGACTCATTTGCTAAAACTGCAGCAGAGCAACTATTTGAAAATGCGCAAATTGCAGCAGGTCTTATTGCTGATCCGCGAGGGATGGTCAACCGTCTCAATGAGATCTTAGAACGTGCGTTAGGTTAAATTTTGAGAGAGTAAGGGCTGTATATTAGAAGCAGCCCTTACTCTTTATTGAGCTGAACTATATTGTATACAACCTATGTTATCAGCCCATTAGCATTTAGTCTGTAGCATGTTAGAAGCACAAAGTTCTGATAATTTCAAGTTAGTCATTGACTACTCGATATTGATGTGGTACGTTTTAGTCAAATGAACGCAAGTCCTAATTTACACAGCTTATATTAAAGGGATTTGAAGTTAATATTGAATAGATATAGGTGTGTTTTTAAGGAAATAGAAAGTTTCCATAAAGAAATCTTAACACTTCAATACGATTATATAATTGATCAATAAGAAATAAGAATTTTACAAGCCTATGAAAATTCCTTAGACTGATAGTGATAATAAGAACAATATAAGATTCTTATTTCGGTAACCTTAAAATCCTGACGCTCCCATTGAGCAGAAATAGGAAAGAACGGCCCCTATATTTAGAAGAAAGGTCGGTGTTGAATGGAGAAATGTTACCGCCATTCAGCATCGACTGAATTGTCTTGTACAAATAAAAACGTGTGCATTGGTTCGAACATCAATTTGCAAGGAGTGGTCAAAATTGGACGCAAAACTGAAGGACCTCTTGGTGGACAAGAGATCCGCCATCTCAAAAGGGTGGTTCATTGCAATCATGGAGACGTACCCAACGGATACGTCTGGTTTTATGCAAAAGCAACAAGATCAATTTGCTAACCCAGTGGGCCACACAATCAGACAAGGAGTAGAAGGCCTCTTGGATGCACTCCTCGAAGAAAAAGATTTTAACGAGGGTATGCCTTTCCTCGATGATATTATCAAGGTAAGAGCGGTTCAGGACTTCACCCCCTCAAAAGCTATGAGCTTTATTTTCCTTCTCAAAAACGTTGTTCACGTAGAACTCGGAAAGGAAATCAGGCAGAACCAGATCACTGATTTGTTGTTTAGTTTTGAATCAAGAATTGATGACCTGGCTTTATTTGCCTTTAACATATATGTAAAATGTCGAGAGCAAATCTATGAACTGAAATCGGAAGAACTTAAAAGGATGACTCACTTGCTCTTGAAGAAATCAAACTTGGCGTACGAGATCCCTGCTCAAGAATTAGAGCTAAAGACCAAAGATAATAATTAGGAAGGAGGTCGTAGAGTGAAAGTGCTGTTTTCTTTCCTCACAGTAATTGTTCTCGTTCTGGTCGCTGCTGTAGGTTCAGTGTTAAACTTAAAGTTTGCTTTTGGTATCATAATACCTTATTTAGCCTTTGTGATGTTTGTAGGTGGTTTCGTCTGTCGCGTGATTAAATGGGGTCGGTCGCCGGTTCCTTATCGTATACCGACAACTTGTGGACAGCAAAAAACACTCCCTTGGATTAAGCAAGACAAGATTGAAA
Organism: Desulfosporosinus sp. Sb-LF; assembly: GCF_004766055.1. Taxonomy (NCBI): domain Bacteria; kingdom Bacillati; phylum Bacillota; class Clostridia; order Eubacteriales; family Desulfitobacteriaceae; genus Desulfosporosinus; species Desulfosporosinus sp. Sb-LF. The sequence continues at coordinate 34,220 of NZ_SPQR01000012.1, forward strand.
ACCCAACGAGCGCTCTCGGGGTTATTGCAAGAATGGCTATGGAAATACTTTTTTTTCGCTCTTTGTTCCGCAACCTCAAAACTGAAGTGAGTGAGGGACCTAATGGTCCGAAGATATCCTACGGTTCTGCTAAATGGCTTTGGATTGGTAGTTTGGTCTTTCACTGGTCATTCCTTATCATCGTCATCCGACATCTGAGGTTTTTCTTGGAACCAGTACCCGGTTTTGTTCGGATAGCGGATGCTCTTGATGGAATGTTGCAAATTGGTCTGCCACCAATTTACTTGACAGATCTCTTCTTTTTGTTGGCTGTAACCTTCCTGTTGGTTCGAAGATTCGTCATTCCGCAGGTTAGATACATCTCTCTTCCTGCAGATTTCTTCCCGCTCTTTATGATTATGAGCATTGCGATTTCAGGAATCCTTATGCGTTACTTCTACAAAGTCGATATAATTGCTGTCAAAGAATTGGCTATTGGATTAGCGCAACTACATCCTGTTCTCCCCGCAGGAATTGGAGATATCTTTTACGTACACATATTTTTGATTAGTGTGCTGTTCGCTTATTTCCCCTTAAGTAAACTGATGCATATGGGTGGAATTTTCCTCAGTCCGACTCGTAACATGATGAATAACAGTCGAATTGTTCGACATATAAATCCTTGGAATCATGCTGTAGAGGTTCATACCTATGCTCAGTATGAAGATGAGTTCAGAGAAAAAATGAAAAAAGCTGGTATACCGGTGGAAAAGGAGTGAGCGTAGATGGCAAAACCAGAAAAAGTAAAACTTCCTAAGCCGGGAGAATTATCGAACATTGACTTTAAAACTCCTGCAACGGATTGGATGGACACACCCGTTAATTTCAAACCGGGTACCTATGCCTGGGGCGCTAAAGAAAAAGATCTTCTAACCCTTGGTTTACCAAATCCAAGGCAGTGGTCACCAGCCGATGAAGACTGGAAATTACCAGAGGGCTGGAAGACAACAATCTTGGACGGAATAGCTGAAAGACTGAGTAAATATCGCTCCTTCAAGATATTTATGGATATCTGTGTTCGATGCGGTGCCTGTGCTGATAAATGCCACTTTTATATTGGCTCAGGGGATCCTAAAAACATGCCAGTTTTAAGGGCCGAACTATTGAGATCAGTCTACAAAAAGTATTTCACAAAGTCTGGTAAATTCCTAGGACGCTTAGCCGGTGGTCGGGAACTCACTGAAGACGTCTTAAAGGAATGGTGGTATTACTTCTTCCAATGTACTGAGTGCCGTCGCTGTTCCGTTTTCTGTCCTTATGGAATCGACCAAGCAGAGGTAACGATTATCGGTAGAGAACTTCTTAACTTAGTGGGCTTGAACATTGACTGGATCGCAGGACCTGCTGCGGCCTGTTATATGAAGGGGAATCACTTGGGACTTGAACCCCATGCTATTACTGGTAACATTGAAACGATGTGCGATGATATCGAGGATTTAACGGGTATTAGAATAGAGCCATCGTTCAACAGAAAAGGTGCTGATATTCTCTTTATCACACCATCAGGAGACCTTTTAGGGGATCCAGGTATTTTCACGAACATGGGCTATCTCATGCTTTTCCATGAACTTGGCCTTAATTACACATGGAGCACCTATGCATCAGAGGGTGGTAACTTTGGATTTTTCACCTCAAATGATATGGCCAAGAGACTTAACTATAAGATTTATGCTGAGGCGAAACGGCTAGGGGTTAAGTGGATTATAGGTGGGGAATGTGGACACATGTGGCGTGTCTTGAATCAATATATGGATACTTGGAACGGGCCAGCGGACTTCCTTGAAGTGCCAAGATCGCCGATTACCGGTACTGTATTTGAAAATGCAAGATCGACTAAAATGGTTCATATTACCGAATTTACGGCTGATCTAATTAAGCACAATAAACTAAAATTAGATCCATCTCGGAATAACCACTTAAAGGTAACCTATCATGACTCCTGTAACACATCTAGAGGTATGGGACTTCTTGAGGAACCACGGTATATTATTAAGGCTGCTTGTAATAATTTCTACGAGATGCCTGAAAACACTATTAGAGAGAAGACGTTCTGCTGTGGTAGTGGTTCAGGGTTAAACGCCTCGGAAAACATGGAACAGCGTATGAGGGGCGGTTTTGCTCGAGCAAACGCGGTTAAATATGTTAAAGAAAAACATGGGGTAAACGTACTTGCAAATATATGCGCAGTCGACAGAGCCGCTCTTCCAGCACTTATGGATTATTGGGTAGGGGGAGTCGATGTGTACGGTACCCATGAATTGCTAGCAAATGCCTTGGTGATGACAGGTGAGAAAGAAAGAACAACCGACTTACGTGGTGATGATCTACCGGGGAAGGAGGGTAATGAGTAATGTATAAAGGCGGAAAAATAATCGCGTCGCTTATCATCTTCGTTGCTTTCCTTACCTTCCCGTTCTTCTATAATATGGGGAAAGTTAACGCTGGACCAGAAAATCTTGATTCGAATATTAAGCTAACAGCGAATACCCAGTGTGTTGAACCAGCATCCTTTATGCGAGCCAATCATATGCAACTACTAAATGACTGGAGACAGGCTTACGTTCGTGATGGCAAGACCGTCTATACAAATAGTCAAGGAAAGAAATTTGAAATCAATCTTGATACATGCATAAAATGTCATTCAACTGGAGCGGCATCGAACACAGCAGGTGTTAGTAATCCGGCATTAAACACAACAGGATCGAGTAAAACGTTGGCATCAAATTCTGATCAATTCTGTGTTTCATGCCATAACTATGCATCAGTGGAGCTGACCTGCTGGAGTTGCCATTCTGAACCAGGGGGGGCAACAAAATGAGCATCAATAGAAGACAATTTCTGAGAAGAGCTGGTATTGTTACTGCTTTAGGACTTGGTGGTTCCTTTGTGATCAATGCTGCTGGCAGCAAATTGGCAGAGGCAGCGGCTGAATCTACGTATGGGACATCTACGCAAGGTTTGGCTGCAAAACACTGGGCTATGGTAGTGGATATGAGTAAGTTTAAGTCAAAAGATGACTTTAAGCGGGTTTCCCAGGCATGCGATCTTATCCACAATGTTCCTGACATTGGTAATACAAAGGACGAAATAAAGTGGATATGGGAAGACGATTACGAGCATACATTTTCTGGCGGAGAAAATGAATATTTAACTGAAAGTTTTAAAGAGCTACCATTTGTAGTCATGTGTAATCACTGCGAGAATCCTCCCTGTGTCAAGGCCTGTCCCACTGGGGCAACTTTCAAAAGACCAGATGGAATTGTTGATATGGATTACCATCGTTGTATCGGTTGCAGATTCTGCATGGGGGCTTGTCCCTTTAGCGCAAGAAGCTTTAATTTTAGAAATCCTAGGCCTTTTATTAAGGAGAATAATCCGGATTATCCAACGAGAACACAGGGAGTTGTCGAAAAGTGCATTTTCTGTGTGGAACGATTGGCTAAAGGTCAAAAGCCAGCCTGCGTGGAGGTCTCAAAAGGTGGGCTAATATTTGGCGATTTGGATGATCCTAACTCCGAGGTTCGAAAGATTATTAGTTCTAAATTTACGATTCGACGCAAAGCAGAATTAGGGACTCAACCGAGTGTTTACTACCTAGTTGGAGGTGGAGAGCATGCTTGAAAAAGCTCTAACCGGTAGTAAAAAGTATTGGGCATGGGTTTTCTGTTTACTAGCTGTCATCGCAGTCGGCGTCCTGGCTTATCTCAGACAGTATAGTTATGGTTTAGGATTAACGGGTATGAGCAGAGATGTTACTTGGGGCTTGTACATTGCCCAGTTTACCTTTCTAGTGGGTATTGCCGCATCGGCTGTTATGCTTGTCACTCCCTATTACCTTCACGATTTTAAGAAGTTTGGTAAAATGGTAATCCTTGGTGAATTCTTAGCGATTGCCGCAATTATCATGTGTATCCTGTTTATTTTTGTTGACGTCGGTCAACCAATGCGGATTCTAAATGTCCTCTTGTATCCCCAGTTACATTCTGTCATGTTTTATGACATGTGTGTACTATGCGGTTATTTGGCCATCAACTTTATTGTTGGTTGGACTACCATTGGTGCTGAAAGAAAAGGAACTCCTTCACCAAAATGGGTTAAACCTATCATTTACCTTTCTATTCCTTGGGCGTTTAGTATTCACACCGTGACTGCATTCTTATATGCTGGTCTTCCAGGTAGACATTTCTGGTTAACGGCTATAATGGCAGCACGTTTTCTAGCATCTGCGTTTGCAGCTGGACCTTCACTTCTTATTCTATTGTGCTTAATTGTACGTAAGGTAAGTAAATTCGATCCTGATCCTCCGGGTGTTGGAGCGATCCAATCGCTTGTAAAAATTATTAGGTATGCCATGATTGCGAATGTTTTCTTCTATATTTGTGAGGTGTTCACAGCCTTTTATAGCGGTTTACCGGAAGAAATGGCACCCTTTAAGTATGCGTTCGTCGGACTTGACGGACATGCAAGCCTTGTACCCTTTATGTGGACTGCCACAGTTCTAGCGTTTCTTGGGATTGCTTTGTTAATATTCCCGACTCGTAAGAATAGTGTACTCTTGCCAATAGCTCTCATATCCGTCTTCCTTGCAAATTGGATTGACAAAGGTATTGTCCTCATTCTTGCTGGATTTGTTCCAAATTCCTTTGGTCGAGTTACGGAATATTTCCCGTCAGGTAATGAGATCGCTATTGTGCTAGGTGTCTACGCCATTGGTATGTTAGTTCTCACTATTTTCTATAAGGTTGCTATTTCAGTTAGAGAGCAGAATTTGTAATTATCGGTGGTTTTGTTGATACTTGTTTGGGAAGATAAGATTAACAATTTACCTAGACAAGTATCAATTTTAATAAACACAATTAAAGGAGGAAAATTAAAATGTCTCAACTTGTTGTAGGTAGCTTAGTTGTAGAATTGGATGAAGATGGATTTCTAGAGGACCATTCAGTATGGACTGAAGATGTAGCAAGAGCTCTTGCTAACACTGAGGAAGTAGAAGAACTTACCGAAGAACACTGGAAGTTAATTAACTATCTCAGAGAGTACTATGATCAGTTTGGTGTTGCACCGATGGTTCGTAAAATGGTTAAAGACTCTGGTTTTGACCAAAAGAAAATTTACGAGTTATTTCCAGCTGGCCCAGGGAAAGGCGCTTGTAAAATTGCAGGTCTCCCGAAACCAACTGGTTGCGTGTAATCGCTAGATATTGGTAACAGATCTCACATAACAATAATATTTTTTATGAATAGACAGATAGAGAGCCGAACACGTTTGTGGTCGGCTCTCTATCGATTTAGCTAACTTATGTTATTCTAGTTGTAGGCTACCTGCAATAGGTTTGCCGCAACCTGGGGATCCTAAGGAATAACAATACTTAATTCAAAGTTGGTGCCACTGTGTGTCAAGAATTCCCACGGACTCCCAGGCAGAATAAGAAAAGTAGTTCTAAGACTATAAACTTTTTTTGGGAGTATAATAATTCTGGTGATAAAAGGAGTTAAGACAATGTCTTGAGTCTCAACAGCATGTACTGTAGTTCTAATAATAGGAGTGGTCGAATTTGACTCATGATGGCATTAAAACGAAGATAGTCCTTTCTACATCCTTTAACCCTTGGCATAATTTAGCCCTTGAGGAGCACCTCTTTAGACAAGTCGAAAAAAATCAAGTCATTCTTTATTTATGGCAAAACCAAAATACAGTTGTAATTGGAAGACATCAAAACGCATGGAAAGAATGTCGGTGTAATCAGCTAGAGCAGGATGGGGGGAAATTGGCTCGCCGATTATCAGGAGGTGGTGCTGTTTTTCACGACTTAGGTAATCTCAACTTTACGTTCATTATGGACCGTGCACAGTATGATTTGCAAAAGCAGCTAAAAGTAATATTAGAAGCTTTAAAAAAACTCAATATTAAGGCTGAGTTTTCGGGCCGTAATGATATAACGGTTGAAGGGCGTAAATTTTCGGGAAACGCGTTCTATTTTGAGCATGACAAAGCCTACCATCACGGAACCATTTTGATTAATGTCGATATTCAAAAACTATCAGCATATCTCCAAGTTTCCAAAGAGAAGATTGCCTCGAAAGGCGTGGATTCTGTCCAAGCTAGGGTCGGGAATCTTAGTGCGTTTTTACCAGACATCTCTATCGAATCGATGAAAGTAGCCCTAATTCAGAGTTTTGAGGAATTATATGGAACCAATTCGAGTGATCCAGTCTCTGTAGGTGAAGCATCCTACGATTTAGAAGAACTTTACCAAAAATACTCTTCCTGGGAATGGCTTTATGGCAAAACTCCGAGTTTTGATATAGTCATGGAGAAACGTTTTCCTTGGGGAGGTATAGAACTAGGGCTAAGCCTTAAGAATGGATTCATAAAGGAAGCAAAGGTTTACTCTGACGCAATGAATAGTCATCTTATTGATCAGATAACCTTTGTAGTTTGTGATCTGCCCTTTGATATTGAACAAATGGTCAGTACGATAAGCAAGGTTGAGTGTTCTTTTGATGATAAGGTAATAATCAATGACTTAGCAGCTTGGTTACTAAGCAAGGCAGGCGACATTTAACAGGCAAATGCAGTTAGATTTTGAAATTAAAGGTGTGTTATTTAGTGGAAGCAATTTTAAGTCGGCGTAGTATTCGAAAATACACAAATCAAACAGTGTCTAAGGAAATAGTTCATGAGCTTCTTGAGGCTGGTATGTGTGCCCCTTCGGCAGGAAATGAACGACCTTGGCACTTTATTGTGATAGAAGAACGTCCTCTCCTAGAAGAGATTATGAAAGTTCACCAATTTTCCAAGATGCTGAACGAAGCGCCCTTGGCAATATTGGTCTGTGCGGATGTAACCTGTGACAAGTATCCGGGGACGAACTATTGGATACAAGACTGCGCGGCTGCAACAGAGAATATCTTGATTGCAGCAAAGGAAAAGGACTTGGGGACGTGCTGGTTAGGAGTGTATCCAAAACCAGAGCGGGTCGAGGGTATACGTAATATCTTTGCCCTGCCTGCGCATGTGTTTCCGTTTTGTGTGATTGCATTGGGACATCCTGCAGAAATAAAAGCCCCAATAGTACGTTACGACGAAACGAGGGTCCATCATAATTGTTGGTAATGTTCAGACTCATCCTTTAAAAAAGGATAGGATTCTTAAAATTGAGCAAGGGGCCAGCCCGTTAATTTGGGCTAGCCTCTTTGTAGTATGATCATTCACGGATTTCGGGTGCAAATAACTTAAGTGTTAGCATATAAGTTATATCATTTGAACTTTCGATAGAAAAGGAGCTGCTAGGATTGGCGAAGGAACGATTAAAAAAGCAAATCGAATTTATTGTGGAGATCGATAAGTTAAAGCGGATTTTTAGACAAAACGTAGTCATTGAGACTTTAGAACAGGAAAATGATGCAGAACATTCATGGCATATGGCTGTTATGGCGATTTTACTGTCCGAATACTCATCGACCACGGACTTAAACGTGTTAAGGGTTTTGAAAATGCTGCTTATCCACGATCTTGTAGAAATTCACGCGGGGGACACCTTTTGTTATGACGAAAAGGGCAACCTCGATAAGCTAGACCGCGAACAAAGCTCTGCCGATAAGCTCTTTAATATCCTTCCATCAGACCAAGCTCAGGAAATCATGGATCTGTGGCATGAATTTGAAGCAATGGAGACTCACGAAGCGCGTTTTGCTGCGAGTCTTGATCGATTACAACCTTTACTACTAAATTACAATACGGACGGCCATACGTGGAAAAAGCCTGGTATCTCAAGTGAAAAGGTGCTTAAAAGAAATGCTGTATTAGAGAAGCCTGTTCCCCAACTTTGGGATTATGTTCAAGAAATTATTGAAGACTCTATTCAGAGGGGTTACCTCGAGAGATGATGTAGTTCTAAGAGATAAGAACTGTTTATACTTTGTTTATAGTCTGTTTATGGAAACTCAAGACCCCTAGGGTAAACTATAGCTTAGGAAGCTTCCTGAAAACGGATAAAGGAGTTGTATTGATGAAAGTGAAAAAGAAAACAGCAATGCATTTGGGGTGCAGGCTATCGGTTTAGGGTATAAATAATGTGACTGTGTGGTCAATGGCAATTAAAGAACCCTTGCATAATCTTTAGGAAGTTGTTAAATTAGCAGTAGAATCGTTAGCTTAGCTTAGCTTAGCTAAGTGAAAGCTTATTTAAGTATCTGAGGGAATTGTTTCCAATGAGATATGAAGAGGAGACTTACCAAAATGAATCAATTACTGGAAATACGCAAAAAAGTAGTTGAGAAGGGGATCGAAATGCTCGCAACAAACCTCACGGTAGGAACCTGGGGGAATATCAGTTGTCGAGTCCCGGATCAAGACTATGTTGCCATTACTCCGTCCGGTATGAGCTACGATACTTTGGTGCCAGACGATATTGTGGTTTTAGATTTGAGGGGGAACATCGTCAATGGAACACGTAAACCCTCTATTGAAGTCCCTCTGCATTTAGCGATCTATATTGCTCGTGAGGATGTGCATGCTATAGTACATACTCACAGTGCTTATGCGACAGCGATGGCGGTATCTAGAAAGGATATCCCAGGAGCGGTTGAGGATTTAGTACAGATTGTGGGCGGGAACGTGAGAGTTAACGAATACGCACTTCCTGGTACAGAACAACTTGGCATCAATACAGTCAAAGCATTGCAGGGGCGTAATGCTGTTTTGCTTGCGAACCACGGAATGCTTGGAGTGGGTCGGGATTTGGAAGAAGCCCTTAGAGTTTGCTTGATAGTCGAAAAATCGGCACAAATCACGCTTTTTGCACAGCTCATGGGTGGAGTTGTGGAATTATCTCAAAATGATATTGATGGAATGCGAAATTTCTATCTTGGCGGGTATGGCCAGAGAAAATGAGTAAGATTTGAAAGTGTATCGAGCAGATGAAAACTCGATACCTAATAACTCGGATTCAACCATTATCTAGTGTAAAGAAAGGAACCTGTTTTAATTAAATTTAATAGGGGTTTTGGATTTTTGGAACAAATAAGATTTTTAGAGTATAATTAGGTGATCTCCCACCAACAAGGTGAGTCTAGCGGAGATTCTAAGTACATATTTGATTAATAATAACATTTTAACATTTGTGATGATGAAGGTTCTTTGATTCTGAAGAATACGTGACTGATCGAAAATTTTAAACTCAAAAAACAGAAAGTGGGTACAAAGAATGAAATACACTATTCGAGATTTAACATTAGCTCCAGAAGGACAGCGTAAGATTGATTGGGTAGTTCCCCGCATGCAAGTGCTCAACATGGTACGCAAGGAATTTGAAAAGAATCAACCCTTTGCTGGCAAAAAAATTGTGATTTGTCTACATTTAGAAGCTAAAACTGCTTACCTAGCCCACGTGATCAGAGCAGGAGGAGCAGAGGTAACCGTGGTTGCTAGTAACCCGCTTTCCACTCAAGATGATATTGTAGCAGCTCTTGTTCAAGACGGAATCGGGGCACATGCTTGGTACAATGCCACAGAAGAAGAATTTAATCATCATCTGCAATTGGCACTTGATACAGAGCCGGACTTTATCATTGATGATGGGGGAGATCTTGTTTCTACATTACATACCACCCGGCCTGAACTTCTGCAGAAAGTTAAGGGGGGAGCGGAAGAGACGACGACTGGTGTTCTTCGATTGCATTCTATGGCGCGTGATGGAGCATTGAAGTTTCCTATGGTTGCCGTGAATGACGCACAATGCAAGTACTTGTTTGATAACAGGTATGGTACAGGGCAATCCGTCTGGGACGGAATTATGAGAACGACCAACTTGGTAGTGGCTGGTAAAACAGCCGTTGTCGCTGGGTATGGCTGGTGCGGAAAAGGGGTTGCTCTACGTGCCAAGGGATTAGGAGCGCGTGTTATCATTTGTGAGGTTGATCCCATCAAAGCAAATGAGGCATTGATGGATGGATTTGAAGTTATGCCCATGATTGAAGCGGCTTTGTACGGAGATTTCTTCATAACGGTTACGGGCAATAGAGATATTGTCAATAAAGAGCACTTTGTCTTGATGAAATCCGGTGCAATCATGTGTAATGCTGGACACTTCGACGTCGAAGTCAATGTAGCGCAATTGAAAGAAATAGCAATTTCTGAAAGAGTGGCAAGAGCGAATATAACAGAATACACACTTCCAGGAGGTCAACATTTGTACCTTTTAGCTGAGGGACGTTTAGTCAATCTGGCCGCCGGCGATGGGCACCCTGCAGAAGTGATGGATATGACGTTTGCATTACAGGCACTGTCTCTAGAATATGTCGCCTTGAATTATGATAAACTGTCTCCTGGAGTTTACCAAGTCAATAGGGAGATTGATGAAAAGGTAGCCTTGTTAAGGCTTAAGTCACTTGGGTTATCCATTGATAAATTAACCAACGAACAAGTTGAGTATCTGGCATCTTGGAGTTCTGAGGAAAGCTAATTTAGAATTTCTTCATTTAGAGTTCGCTTTTTGGGGAAAGAGTAATTATTGGTATATATGCCGATAATTACTCTTTCTTTTGTGTGATAATTAAGTTCCTTAATCAATAATATAAATTAAAATTTTATCTTCCACTGTATGAATTTTCTCGTCTTTTAAGTGAATTAGATGAATTAGTGACCATAAAACTAGGTAAACAAAACTGAAACTAATTAATTATAGTATATGAAATTTTATCGACAGTTGGATAAAACAATAGAGGGTTTTACATTTTGTTACAGAAATATATAATGTATCTTGTTAATAAGAGGTAATTACCTATGATGATAGGCGAATAGACGGGGACGATAAATAGTTTTACCAGCAAAAGAATTCGCTATAATTATTCGTTTTTTTCGAAATTTATCTAAGGGTACTGTGGTTAGTTTAAAAGGAGGAGTTAGTTTGAATTGGTTACAAAACAAAAATACGGCTTTTAAAATCGGACTCTTAATTTGTATTATGTCTATTACATTAGGCGGAGTGGGCTTTATAGGTCATTATTATTTTCAGCAAGCGGGTATTTCTCTCAATAATTTATACACGAATGATTTGATACCAATTCGTGATATCAATCAAGCACGGTCTGACAGTAATGCCCTTAAATCTGCGGTTTTGGCAGTTACCTCTTATACCTTAGATAATGCGATCAATAAGCAACAACTAGATCAGATCACTGTGCGTGAGAATTCCATAGATAAGTTTATTGCGGGATTCCAACCCTTAGCCACAACAAGTTATGAAGGGGAAAGATTAGTAAAAGCAAAAGATTTGTTTAAAAATTTAAAAGATGTTATTCAAAAATCGGTGGACCTTGCGCAGGCTGGTAATAAAACAGAAGCAATGAATTATTACTATAAGAATGGGTTTTCACAACAAGAAGATTTTCAATCACTTTTGCGGGATATCGGAAATTTTAATATTGATGAAGCAAAGGCCCAAGTGAATAAGGACAATAGCATGATTGTTAGAGTCCAATTGGTCTTGGTCGTTTTACCAATAATGGCAATTTTAATCGGAGCTCTTATCGGAATCATTATCACTAGAATGATTATTGGGCCACTTAACATGATCTTAAAGAGCGTAGAACAAGTAGCTGACGGAGATCTAAATGTTGATAAATTAACGATACACTCTAAAGATGAAGTTGGCTTACTCGCCACTTCGTTTAATGCAATGATTATTAATCTTCACAGTTTGGTAAGTAAAATATCAAATACAGCCGATCAACTCGCAGCGTCTTCGGAAGAGATCGTAGCAACTATGGAACAAAATTCTTTAGTTTCAAATCAGATTAGTGCGTCTATTTCTGAAGTGGCGAATGGGTCGGAACAACAGGTCAAAGCGCTAACTGAAACATCCGCGACGATTGAAGAACTATCAGCTAGTATTGAAGAAGTGGCTTCAAGTGGAAATATCGTTGCCAATACTGCTAGCAAGACAGTGCAGATTGCCAAAGAGGGTAACATAACGATCACCAAAGCCGTGGAACAGATGAGCATTGTTGGAAATTCAACTGAACTTGTTCAGAATGCTGTAAACAAATTAGCCGTAGGATTTGATAAAATTTCCGAGTTTATTAACATAATTACAAATATTTCATCCCAAACAAATTTATTAGCTTTAAATGCAGCCATAGAAGCAGCTCGTGCGGGAGAACATGGTCGTGGTTTTGCAGTGGTAGCGGAGGAAGTAAGAAAACTTGCTGAGCTATCACAGGATTCAGCTGTTAACATAATTACCCAAGTTCAGGAAAACCGAGAAAATATCAAAGACGCAGGCATTGCTATGAGTAGTGCGGTGAGTAGCGTCAACGATGGGGTGGAAGTAGTAAATACCGCGGGCAAAGCGTTTGCTAATATCGCAGGTTTGATCGATGAAGTTTCTTCACAAGTAAACCAGATTGCGGCAGTTGTTCAACAAATGGCAAGTGGCAGTCAATATATAGTGTCTTCCGTATTGGCTATTGATACAGTCAGTAAGGAAACCTCTAATCAAACGATGAATGTTAGTGCCGCAGTTGAAGAGCAAACGGCTTCGATGGATCAAATTGCAGATAACAGTAGGGGTCTAGCTAGTTTAGCAGAAGAACTTCGATACGCTATTGAAAAGTTCCATGTCTAAGAGGACTAGAAGGAAATGCAGACTATCATCTAACAGATTATGGGCGACAAGAGAAGGGATTTGTACATATAGTTCAAGGATTATCCACTACTTTGTAGGTGTATAATCCTCTTTTTATGAGACAGTGAACTACCACCTTGAGAAAAATCTAGGTTTTTTACGCCCCCATTAATCATGTTGCTTTAATCTGATGCCAAGTAGGATGATGATTGAGGGAAATTAGAGTATAATGAATGAATACAATTTAACAGTTTGTAACAAGTTTACAATGGTTATAAGTAAAATGTATAAAAGGAGTTAAAATGTTAGAGGATCAGCGGTTTTTTGAATGCCTCGAGAGGGAAACTGGGGTGATCTTAAATGGAATGCAAAAACAAGCAATTTGCCATCCTAAGGGTCCAATGCTGCTCTTGGCAACTCCTGGTGCGGGGAAGACCACAGTATTAAATGCTCGAATCCTCTATTTGATCATTCGCCTGGGTGTAAATCCAGAGAACATTCTCGCTCTGACATTTAGCAAAGCTGCAGCTAAAGAGATGAGTGACCGTTTTCAGCGAGTATACGGTCAATTGGTTAAGCAAAGGGTGCAGTTTTCTACGATACATAGTTTTAGCTATAATATTGTTCGGACTTATTTTTATGAGAAATGCATAGCTTATTCTCTGATTGAGAATGAGCAGGGGGTCAATAGCAAAAATTCCGTGCTCAAGCGCCTTTATGAAAGCATTAATCAGATGGTGCTCACAGAAGATAAGCTGGAAGAACTAGCAAACGCCATCTGCTTCATCAAAAATAGCATGATGAAGGTTAGCGATATCGAAATGTTAGATACCAAGATCAAAGATCTTGTGCTAATCTATGAGGCTTATGAAAACTACAAAAAAAACGCCCACCCGGGTATCATCCTTATAGATTTTGATGACATGCTCACACTTGCCAACAGGATACTTGAAGAAAATCCTGAGATTCTTTCGCGATATCAAAAGCAGTTTCCGTTTGTTTTGACCGATGAAAGTCAGGACAATTCGTTTATTCAGAATAAGATCATTGAGAAGGTCGCCAAACTTAGCAATAACCTTTTTGTTGTAGGCGATGATGACCAGTCGATTTTCGGTTTTCGATCGGCTAATCCGAAGTATTTATTGGATTTCAAGAGGGTACATCCAGGTGCTCGTATCCTGATGATGGAGCAGAATTACCGTTCTACCCAAGAAATCGTCAAGGTGACTAATGAATTCATTAGTGGTAACCAACAGCGTTACTTAAAGACTATGTTTACAGAAAACCCCTCAGACAAATCAATTCAAATCAAGTCCTTCGAATATGCTCATCAACAGCTGAATTACGTCATTGAGGAGTTAAAGAAAAAGAAGGCAATCGGGCAGACGGCTTTGCTTTACAGAAATAACGTTTCTGCGATTAAGCTAATTGACCATCTAGACAGTGCTAACCTTCCGTTTTATGTCCGGGATTCCGGTAACAAATTTTTTAATCACTGGGTAATTAAAGATATCATTAACTTCATGCGCTTTTCCTATAGTGATAAAAATGTGGGGATTCTTGAAATCCTCCATACCAAATTCGATTCTTACATTTCAAAACAGCAAATTGAGTATTTGAAACATCAAGATCAAACTATATCTGTGTTTGATCATTTGGCCGATATTCCTAATCTTCCGGCGTTTCGTAAGAAAAACTTCCTAGAATTGAAACGGCAATTTAAAAAACTCAATGAAATGAACCCTCTTGATGCTATCCGTTTCATCCGAAAGGAACTGAACTATGAGAAAAAACAAGAAGAGTTTAGCGAGCGTTTGGGGCTTTCAATCGAAGGAATCCGAGGAATTTTAGCTACGCTCGAAAGTATTGCACAAGGTATGAAGACGCTCAAGCACTTTGCGGATCGGCTGAAACATCTTGAGCAATTAATGCGCGAATCGGTCGTTAATAAAGATGATAATTCTGTCACGCTTTCTACATTGCATTCAGCTAAAGGCTTAGAGTTTGAAAGCGTTTATATGTTGGACTTGGTCGATGGGATTCTGCCTAACCGTGAAAGTATTAAATCTGCGGAAATGAAAAAAATAGACAGTCTGGAAGAAGAAAGAAGGCTTTTTTATGTAGGGATGACTCGGGCGAAGAAAGAATTAGAACTTCTAACAGTTGAGAATCTCAACGATCAAGATGTGATTGAATCACAATTTGTAGGAGAAGTACGAGAGATTCTTTGCCCAGGGAGTTCTCAAAATGGGAAGGATACTGTCAACTTAACAACGTTTAAACTAGAAAAGGGAGCCAATATACGACACAAAGCGTTTGGAATCGGACGAATTACAGTTGCAGACGTAAGGTTAGATTTGCTCGAAGTGAACTTTCGAAAACTAGGTGTTAAGCAATTCTCACTAAAGGTTTGTTTAGAAGGGAACCTAGTAAGTTCGGTGTTATAAGTGGGACTGATCGGTGATATGATTCTAGCGTTTTTTGGTCGCGTTTCGATTTTCAAATGATAAGGCTCTTAGTAAATAAATGTTTCCTGAATAATGGTGTTAATCGTTATGAGTATTCAAACTGAAAAGCATGTTAGATGCGCTTGTTAGCGGTCGTGAACATTAAGAAAATGGAGGCCTGGATGCATGGGAAAGACACTTATTGTGGCTGAAAAGCCGTCACAAGCTCGTGAATATGCCACGGCCTTAGGAGTTCGGGGTAAAGGGGACGGGTATATTGAAAATGAACAGTACGTGATCACGTGGTGCTACGGTCACCTCTTAGAACTGGAGCGCCCAGAAGCGTATATGAATCTTGATCGAGTGGGAAAACGCTGGAGTTTGAATCGTTTGCCGGTCTTGCCCGGCTTGAACGCGTTTCGTAGGGTGGTTAAATCTGGAGCTGTCAAACAGTATCAGGTAATACAGCGGTGGCTTAAATCTTCAGATGTCGAAGATGTTATATGTGGTACAGACGCTGATAGAGAAGGACAGTTGCTTTTTCAGGAAGTTTGGGATGCTTCTATGTGTAGCAAACCCTTATCTAGGCTGTGGATTTCTTCATTGACGTCTGTAGCAATCAGAGAAGGCTTGGAACGCCTTCTTCCCGCAGATTCAGTGGCCGGGCTGGCAGCTGCAGGGCATGGCAGAGCATATGCTGATTGGGACTTTGGAATGAATTTAACGGAGGGGTTCACCTCATTGTTTGGCAGTTTTGATGCTGTGCGTAAAAAACCTAATGTTATTTCGATCGGACGAGTGCAGACACCAACACTAGCTTTGATCGTCGAGCGAGAATGGGAGATTGAACGCTTTGTTTCCCAGCCCTACTTCGAAGTTAGGGCTGAGCTCACGGCAACACGGGGAGACTATACTGGTAAATGGTTTGATTCCCAAGAAGAATCCAGACGTATTACGAATCGCCAAGACGCCGAGAGTATCGTGACTAGAACTCAGGGGAAACCTGGTAAAATTACTAAAATGGAGCAGAAAGATGTCCAAGAACCGGCACCGCTTCTTTTTGACTTAACCTCTCTGACAATCACAGCTTCCAAAAAATACGGTTTCAGTGCGGAAAAGGTTCTTCAGTTGGCCCAATCACTTTATGAGAAAAAGTCGATTACCTATCCACGAACCGATTGTGCTTATCTCTCAGAGGACCTTGTATCGAAGTTGCCAGATCACCTGAAGGCCGTAAAACAAGAGCCTTATACGAATTTGGTGGATGAAGCTAGACTTTTGGGGGTGCCTAGGAGTAAACGCGTGATAAACACAATCACCGCGCATCATGCTATCATTCCGACGACCGAGAAAGTCGTTATAGAGAGACTTAACTTTGATGAACAGAAACTGTATGACTTGATTGTTCGACGTTTTCTAGCAGTCTGGTTTCCCCCTGCCCGATATCACCAAACAGATGTGATAACCGAGGTAGAGGGTGAACGGTTTCGTACAAAAGGTAAAGTTCTGCTTAGCCCGGGATGGAAGAAAGTTTATGGCACTGATGAAGAAGAGGAAAAAATTACACGTAAAAAGAAGAAGGATGACCGTGAGCAATCAGATGATGAGAATACGACCCTGCCGCCCTTGAGCATGAATGAAGATGTGCGAACAAAACGTGTTTTCAGTGAAGAGAAGAGTACTAAACCGCCCAAACGATTCACCCAAGGTGACCTTCTTAAAGCAATGGAAGGTGCAGGTAAGCAGATTGACGACGAGGTGCTGCGTCAGCAATTGAAAGGGAAAGGTTTGGGCACTGTGGCTACTAGACCAGCTATCATGGAAAACCTAATAGACAGGGGCTATATCCTTCAGGAGCAAAAGACGTTGAAACCTACAGAAAAAGGGACCGAACTCATTCGTCTCATAAAGGAAAGGCTCCCTCAAGCCCAGCTCTTGATCAGCGCGGAAATGACAGGACAAATGGAGTTCAATCTTTCAAAGGTAGAAAAAGGAGAATTGACAATCGAACGCTATATGGCGGATGTAGAGGAAGCCATTGGCCGAATCATTGAGGAATTGCGTTCCTTCGAACATAAACACGGAAAAACTCCTCTAGCCCTTGCACCTACAACAGATCATTCTACGGGAGTAGGAAAAGGGGAAGGGGCAAAAGTGGCCCGGAAGAAATCGAGTAAGGTTCTGAAATCAACAAAATTTGCCAGGGAGATCGAAGAAACGGGAAAACCTACAGTAATAGGAGAGAACGGAATAGAAAGAGTAGCCCGAAATAATCTGCAGGCCACCGCCTTGATGGAATATGAAAAGACAAAGACAGTTACAAGCAAAGTTCAATTAGACGTGTTGGGTATCTGTCCAAAGTGCGGTGGGGATGTGATTGAAGGACAAAAGGGATTTGGGTGCGCGAGTTGGAGAGAAGGATGCCGCTTCGTGGTATGGAAGAGTCCAATCTATGGGAAAGTACTTACACCAAATCAGATCAAAAGTCTATTAAAGAAAGGGAAAACTCCGCTTATTAAAGGGTTTAAATCAAAATTGGGTAAATCATTTAACGCTTATTTAATTTGGGAAGATCCAACAGATGCAAAATTGAAATTTGAGTTTCCCAAATAACGTTTCATGAATGTGATTAGCAAAGTGCTTTTTACATTCGAATTATGTTGTAGAAGGTTAAAGTTTCTGATAATCAAAAAAAAGGATATAATGTTAGAAATACTTAACTCATATCATTTATCAAGATAGGATGGAGATAATCAATGGTATCTTTTAATCAGCTCGGGCTTGACCAATCTTTGGTGGCTGCCCTGGAACAGGAAGGAATCGTTGAATCGACAGCGATCCAAGAACAAACACTCCCATTTATTTTGGAAGGTAGAGATGTTGTTGGTCAATCAGAAACAGGAACAGGAAAAACTCTTGCTTTTCTACTTCCCATTTTCCAAAAAATAGATACCCAAAAAAAGGAAAATCAAGCCATTATTTTAACCCCTACGCATGAACTCGCTATCCAAATTCAAAGAGTCATGGAGGTTTTGGCAAGAGGTTCAGGGCTTGCAATCACATCAACTGCGATCATAGGGAACGTGAATATCGCTCGCCAGATTGAAAAACTTAAGGAAAAGCAACATATAATCGTTGGTTCGAGTGGTCGAATTCTTGAACTAATACAGAAGAAAAAAATCTCGTCACAAACAGTCAAGACGATTGTTTTAGATGAAGCAGATCGCTTACTTGACGTAAATAATTCCCAAGTTGTTAAGGCTGTAATTAAAACAACTTTAAGCAGAACGCAGCTATTGATGTTTTCGGCCACTTTACCTCAGGTGACATTGCAACGGGCTTCTGAACTACTGAAACAACCGGAAGTTATTCGTGTTACGGACAAAGTCATGATCGCTCCCAATGTTACGCATATGTTCTTTTTGGCTGAGCAAAGAGACAAAATTGAAGTTCTAAGGAAGCTAGTTCGAATGGTTATTCCGACTCGAGCTCTAATCTTCATCAATAAAAGTGAAGAAATTGAAAAGATGGTGGAAAAACTTAAATTCCATGGCTTGGAAGCAGAAGGCATTTACGGGGGCGCTAGCAAGATCAACCGTAGAAAAGCCATGGATGGTTTTAAAACTGGAAAAATAAGCTTACTTGTAGCTTCGGACTTAGCAGCTAGAGGACTAGACATCAAAGGAATTACGCATATTTTTAATCTTGATTTGCCAGAAGATCCTCAACTTTATCTACATCGAGTGGGAAGAACGGGCAGGGCAGGAGAAAGTGGAATTGCAATATCTATAGTGAATGATAAAGAGGTTACTCATATAAGAAAGTTAGAAAATATATTTGAAATTAGGATTAGCCCTAAGGAGATGCTACAAGGGGAAATAATAGATGCTAGAAAAAAAGCAGGAGTGAAAAAAGGCTGAAAGGGTTTCTACTCTCATTAGGCTTTGACGTAATATGATCTAGCAATCTAGAAGATTTAAGAAATGGGGTTTACATAGAACATTTGAAGAATTAATGCAGACCTCATTTTAAGGAAGTGGGAGGAAATTGGGCGTTATGCAGAAATCTCCTTTGGATTTAGCTATGGTGCTTGAAGATGAAGGATATCTTATAGATGAAGAGACTGCCACGACGTTGTTTCTCGCTTTGGCCTTGGAAAAACCTTGTCTTATTGAAGGACCGGCTGGAGTTGGCAAGACACAGCTGGCGTTAGCACTTGCGCGTGCGGAGAAACGAAAATTGATCAGGTTGCAGTGTTATGAAGGACTTGATATTAATAAGGCGTTGTATGATTGGAATTATGCTAAGCAGCTTTTGCGCTTACAGCTTGCTAAGACTGAGAAGTGGGATGAGATTAAGGTGGATTTGTTCTCGGAAGAGTTCTTACTCTCCCGACCACTTCTAGAATCCATCCTTTCTCCCACCCCTGTTCTTTTGCTTATCGATGAATTGGATAAAACGGATGAGGAATTCGAGAGTTTTCTTTTAGAATTGCTAGCAGAACAACAGGTTACAATTCCTGAAATGGGGACAATTTCCTCGAAAATAAAGCCTGTTGTGATTTTAACCAGTAATAGTGCTAGAGACTTCAGTGATGCCTTAAGACGGCGTTGCATACATATAAATTTGACATATCCTTCATTAGAACGGGAAATTTCTATTCTTACCTCCCAAGTACCTGAGCTTTCCGAGCGGTTGACGAAAGATATTTGTAGCTTTGTTGCTAGGGTAAGGAAACTTCCTTTGCAAAAGCTCCCGAGTGTCTCTGAATCAATCGATTTTGCCCGCGCCCTAAATGCACTTCATAAAGCAGACTTAAACTATGGGGAACTAATGGGAACACTCAGCGTATTACTGAAATATCCAAAAGATATTGCTAAGTTAGAGGAACGTCTTAAAAAATGGGAGATGGAAGCTAATCCACGTTGTTGATGAAAGGGTCAATCATAGTGGTTATTAATAAGACTGAGGGATGGAAATAATGAACGGGTGGAAGTTTATTCAATTAGTTTATGCACTGAGAGAACTTTCAATATCAATTTCCTCTCAAGATATCGTTAATGCGCTTACTTGCTTATTACGATTTCCGGACTTGTCTGAAAAGTTGATTACTAAAACAACTTTTATTTGTCGTCCCCAAGATGCTTCGATCTTTGAGATGATCTGGGAAATCTTATTCATGAATCAAATGCCCCGCGAAAATGCAACAAATTGCTCTTTCTCAGAAGAAAATCGTGGTACTTTGGGAGTAGGCGGACAAGGAGTAGGGCGTGGAACGGGAGGAGTTAGCCTTACTTCAAAAGGAGAAATCGTTGAATCCGCACATGTGCCAAATCTAATTCCATTTTCGCGACTTGAGGAGTTAGTTTGCCATGGGACAGACTATGAAGGAGTTGTACAATCTGTATTAGCTGAAATAGATTATTACACATGGATCAATGCTTATGATCTGGCTGATCAGCGAGGTGCTCTTTCAGAAGAGGAATGGTACGATCATCAAAGCAGTCGGGTATCTCTTGTCCGAGAAATTCGGCAAAGAGTTTTGACGGTTCAAGTCAGTCAGGAAAACAGTTGGGAACCACTTGTGCGCCAACACTGGTTTCTTAAATCTTTAAATACGTTAACAGAAGGAGAAAAAGACCTTGTAAAGTCGAGTATTAGGAAATGGGCACGTAAATTAGCAATTAGGCAAGGATTTCGTTGGAAAAATAACCATAAGGGGACAATTGATATTTCGCGGATCGTTCAGCAAAGCGCTCAATCGAATGGATTACTTTTTCGCTTAAGTTACCGTCAAAAAATTCGACGTGCGCCTGAACTGGTGATACTTTGCGATGTCTCGAATTCTATGGCTTCGTATGTTGAGTTTTTGATCTATTTAGTGACGTGCCTCAGAGTCCGTTTCCGAAAAATACGGGTGTTCTTTTTCATAGATTCTGTCTGGGATGTTACTGAGTTTGTTTGGGAGGACGAACTTAGCGGAATTAAACAAGAGATTAAAAGTTGGGGACACAAGATGAGCTCTGGGTTTTCAGATTATGGAGCAGTATTTAGGGAATTAGCTGAGAACAGACTTATGGATGTGTCATCACGTGCTACGCTTGTTATATTGGGAGATGGTAAGAACAACTATCGTCCCGCTCAAACTGAATATATTGCACAGATTTCAGAAAAAGTGCGTCATATATTTTGGCTAAATCCATTAGACGTTCAGGAGTGGAACGAGGCAGATAATTTGATGAAAGCGTATCAAGTATATTGTACGAAGGTATATCGGTGCCGTTCAGCAAGCGACTTACAGAGAGTTGTTATGAATGTGTTTTAGAGGAGGTGCAAGCCTATTTCATTGTTGGTTGTGAGTTTTCTCTTGATTGGTCTTACGCAACTTGCCTTTTTGGGATCGATCATTTTCCTAGAGAACAGGGATCCCACAAAAACAATAACTTGGCTATTAATTCTAGGAGTTCTACCGCTTTTGGGTGCGCTACTATATTTGCTGTTTGGTCGCGTTGTTCGGAAACATCAACTTTACCGTCATAAACAAGTTTGGCGGGAGCAAACCGAGGAAATTATGAAGGATCGACAGCTCAGGCCGAGAGTAGAGGATGTGGATCAGGTAGGAAACCTTTCAATGAACAAGAAACTGGCCCGACTCTTATTTAATGATGCCTCTGCGCCTCTGACTCTCAATAATCGTTCTCAAGTGCTCACCAATGGACAAGAGACCTTCCAGGCTCTTCTTGCCGCGTTAGAGGGGGCAAAGGCTCACATACACCTTGAATTTTTTATTTTTCACGACGATGCGATTGGTAAAGATATTCTTAATCTATTGTTGCGAAAAGCATTCGATGGAGTTGAAGTACGCATCCTCGTCGATGGGTTGGCGAACCAGTCTCTAAGTAAACGATTTGGAGAGTTGAGGAGAGCAGGAGTTGAGGCGGAAGGATTCTACCCAGTTCGTTTTCCATTTTTATCAAGCCGATTAAACCTACGTAATCATCGCAAAATTGTTGTGATTGATGGCCAAATAGGCTTTCTGGGAGGACTAAACGTCGGCGATGAATATCTGTCTCGTAGTAAGAAAATAGGGTTTTGGCGAGATACGTTTCTCAAACTAGAAGGAGACGCTGTTCATTTTTTGCAAACGGTCTTTTTGAATGACTGGAATGGCGTTACTCATCAGGACATTAATAATCCATCATACTATCCTCATCCACAGAACTGCGGAAATCAACTGACTCAAATTGCTGCAACTGGCCCTGATTCCGATTGGGGATCTATGTTGCAAATCTATTTTGTAGCCTTGACTAGTGCTGAAAAGACAATTTCTATCGAGACACCCTATTTTATTCCAGACGAAGGATCTGTAATGGCCTTGAAAACAGCAGCCCTTAGCGGTTTAGATGTCAGGATTATCCTTCAAGGGATTCCAGATCATAAGATTACCTATTGGGCGTCGCGATCCTATATTGAAGAATTGTTAGAATCAGGTGTTCGAATCTATCGTTATCAAAAGGGGATACTCCATGCTAAGGTCTTAATCCTTGATGAAAAAGTCGGAGTAGTGGGGTCCACTAACTTTGATATCCGTAGTTTTAGCTTAAATTTCGAAATCAGTGCCTTTATTTATGATCGTGAGTTTGCCCGACGATTGGAACATGACTTTCAACAGGATCTCGCCGATAGTGTTGAATTTGTGTTACAAGAGTATAAATTGCGTCCGTTGTCGAACCGTATAAAAGAATCGAGCGCACGCCTATTTTCTCCACTGCTATAGCCATAGTACTATTATTGTTTAGCTATTTTTTGAAGCAATGAAAAAATTGTTAGGCTACAGGAAACTCTTACAAATTAATTTTCAAGGACAGATATTTGTTAAAGGCATTATAAAAAAGTAATATATTCAAGGAGGAGATTTCACGTTTCTGGAGAATACTATCATCCAACAAACAGTGAAAGGGGATATATTTGATGACAAATCTTAGAGAACTTTATGTTTGTAGTATTTGCGGGAATGTTGTAGAGGTTGTTAATACAGGGGCAACTGCATTGGTCTGCTGTAATAAACCTATGGAGAAAATGGTGGCAGGTAGTAAAGATGCAAGCCATGAGAAACATGTTCCTGTTGTCGAGGCGGTCGACGGGGGCATAAAAGTTAAAGTAGGTAGTGTTGCACATCCAATGGAGGAAAAACATTTCATCCGATTTATAGAAGTCTTAACGAAGGATCAAGTTCTCAGAGCCGAACTTGTGCCAAATCAAGCACCGGAGGCATCATTTTTAGTCAAAGCTGAAGATGTAATAGAGGTTAGGGAATATTGCACAATACACGGACTCTGGCAAGCTATTAAGTAAATATTAGGTTATATAGAGATAGGCAGGGTTCCATTCCTGCTTATCTCTATATAATGTGAAAGTACTGTTTAAAATGACAAAATACGAAGTTATTCTATAGTTTTTTCTGATGGTTCAATGAAGGGAGTATAAATTTATTATGGCATTTTCTAAAGAAAATACAATTATTGGCTTTGTAGGTACGGGTGTAATGGGAAAAAGCATGGCGGGGCATTTATTGAAGGCCGGTTTTCAAGTGCACGTTTTCAATCGTACAAAGGCACGTGCGGAAGAGTTAATCCAAATGGGAGCAGTTTGGTTTGATACGATTTCAGAGTTAGCAGCTAAAAGTAATGTGATCATTTCCATGGTAGGCTATCCAAAAGATGTTGAAGAAGTTTACTTTGGGGCAAATGGCGTTATCAATAATGCTAAGAGCGGGAGTTATTTAGTAGACATGACAACATCATCGCCGATCTTAGCTGAGAAAATCTATGAAGAAGCTCTCGCTAAAGGGCTGTATGCGTTAGATGCGCCTGTTTCAGGTGGGGATGTAGGAGCAAAAGAAGCTCGTTTGGTTATCATGGTGGGCGGGGACGAAAACGTATTTAAATCCATGGGGCCTATCTTTGAGTTAGTAGGTACGAATGTAGTCTTGCAAGGAAGAGCTGGGGCTGGACAACATACTAAAATGTGTAACCAGATTGCCATCGCCTCGAATATGCTCGGAGTTTGCGAGGCAATGGCCTATGCCACGAAAGCGGGACTGAATCCGAAAAATGTCTTGAAAAGCATTGAATCAGGAGCGGCAGGAAGTTGGTCATTAAGTAATTTGGCTCCACGCTTTTTAGAAAATAATTTTGCCCCAGGTTTTTACGTTAAACATTTTATTAAGGACATGACCATTGCCTTGGATTCGGCTAAAAAGATGGGTCTTTTGACCCCAGGTCTAGAATTAGCGAAGACATTATATGATAAGCTTGCAGAACAGGGAGAAAAAAATAGTGGGACGCAAGTTTTGTATAAATTGTACCTATAAACTGAGTAGTAACGACATAAACAGGCAATTGTCGCCATCTGGAAATGTTGCCTGTCATGCTTTGTATATGGCACAGATTCTGCCCCCCTTAATTCGTAATTATTATGGCTAAGGTATCTATTAC
The DNA here is from genome assembly GCF_004766055.1 of Desulfosporosinus sp. Sb-LF. Classification (NCBI taxonomy): domain Bacteria; kingdom Bacillati; phylum Bacillota; class Clostridia; order Eubacteriales; family Desulfitobacteriaceae; genus Desulfosporosinus; species Desulfosporosinus sp. Sb-LF. The sequence continues at coordinate 58,834 of NZ_SPQR01000012.1, forward strand.
AAAAGAAATTTCAAAAAAGTCATTGATCCAAAAAACATTTTCGGAAAGTGCGAAACCTATTAAGCAATAGCGCTTATAAGGAATATATAGGTAACACAGAGGTCGGGGACAATTATTGTTATTCATCGCTATTCGGAAATGTGAAGGATAAATAAAGTTGAGTGAATTTATTCTCAATTTAGACATAAATCCATGGCCATAAAATTAATTCACTATACGATAAATTAATTATGTGCATGTTGACTTATTACGACCTCAGTGCTAGTCTTAATTTGTGGGAACCAAGTGGTTTAGAACCGTTTGTGCAAATAGTTACGTTTAAAGTCGAATGTTTCAATAGTTTGTAGTTTTAAAATGGAAAACTTTACTTGACCATGTGAAAGTAATCATATGCCATTTATAGTGTTACTTTTTTCAATTTAAGTACCAGCATGAAAAACTTAGTTCATTCGAACTAACTTATCATTTATGTTCTGAAAAATTCAAATTTATAGTAAAATCTTCTGGTTTCTTTAAAAGATCAAGGGAGATTTATCTCATGAAAGCAAATTCCTCAGACACAATTAGAGAGGAATGCTATAAGGGTGGGACAAGGCAATCTTTGCTCTGCCTGGCTCGGTTGATGCCGAGGGTTATTGACATAAAAGGGAGGTAGAAGGATGGCGCTAAAGAGTATTTTAGTGGTTGGAGGGGGAGTAAGCGGACTTACTGCCGCAGTCGAAGCTTCCGAGGCTGGAAGCGAGGTCTACCTAGTTGAAGAGAAATCTTATCTAGGTGGCAGAGTAACTCAGTTAAACCAGTATTTTCCTAAGTTGTGTCCGCCGAACTGCGGGTTGGAAATTAATTTTAAAAGAATTAAACAAAACCCCCGAATTAAGTTCTTTACTTTATCCGAAATTGAAAAGATTGAGGGTGAAGAAGGGGATTTTACGGTTACAGTAAAATCTAATCCTCGTTTCGTAAACCAAAATTGCACGGCTTGTGGGAAGTGCGCCGAAGTGTGCCCAGCACAGAGGCCAAACGACTTTAATTACGGATTGGACAAGACTGGGGCAATATATAAGGCTCATGAGTTTGCTTTTCCAATGAAGTACCTGATTGACGATAAGGCTTGTCTGGGTGCGGAGTGCGGAAAATGCGTCGCTGCTTGCGAGTATGGTGCCATCGAATTAGACATGCCTGCTAAAAGTTTCAACTTGAATGTTGGCTCCATCATTTGGGCGACGGGTTGGAATCCTTATGATGCAACGCGAGTCGACTACTATGGATATGGCAAACATCAGAATGTTATTACGAATGTGATTCTGGAAAGATTAGCTTCCTCCAACGGGCCTACTGGCGGGAAGATAGTTCGTCCGTCAGACGGTAAAGAAGTCGAAAGCATTGCTTTTGTCCAGTGTGCTGGATCTCGAGATGAAAATAATTTACCCTATTGTTCCGGAGTTTGCTGTATGGCATCATTGAAGCAAGCCACTTATATCAAGTCACAGAACCCAAATGCTAAGGTCTATATGTTTTATATAGATGTCAGGGCGATGGGCAAACATGAGGACTTTTATACAAAGATACAAAATGATATTACAATGATAAAAGGAAAAGTTGGCGAGATTACCGAGGATTCGCTGACAAAAGAACTAATCGTTCAAGTAGAGAACCAATCGACTGGGGAAATAATGAAGGAAAAGGTTGACATGGTTGTGTTGGCGACTGGGATGGTACCAGCTACCGCTGAGTCAAAAGTACCTGTTGCAATAACTTATGATGAGGATGGCTTTATTGCTTCCGATTCACAGCAACCTGGGATATATGGCACTGGATGTGTTAAGAAGCCATTGGATGTTGCCTCGTCGGTTAAAGATGCTACTGCTGCAGCGCTCAAGGCCATTCAATCTACGGTGAGGAGGTAGCTTCGATGGATAAAAAAACAGGAGTTTATATTTGCTCCGGCTGTGGAATAGGAGAATCTCTGGATATAGGGGCTCTGTCTAAAGTCGCCACCAAGGAGGGCAAGGTTCCAGTCTGCAAGTCGCACTCCTTTCTATGCGGATCGGAAGGCACTGCGTTGATTAAAAGCGATATTGAGAATGAAGGCGTTAATGCTGTAATTATAGCCGCATGCTCACCGCGTGTTAATTATGATGTATTTGAGTTTGGCCCCTCGGTATTGATGGAGAGAACGAATTTACGGGAGCAGATCACCTGGTGTCATCCAGCGAATGATGAGGATACACAGATGATGGCAGAGGATAGCCTGCGGATGAGTCTTGCCAGAACTAAACATATCGAACTACCTGTGCCTTTCCAAGGGGAAAATATGGTAAGTACCATACTGGTTGTTGGCGGAGGTTTGGCTGGTATGACGGCCGCTCTCGAGGCAGCAAAAGCAGGATACAAAGCTGTGTTAGTGGAGAAGAATTCAGTTCTAGGTGGCTGGATGAATGGATTATTTAAACAAGCTCCTCAAAAATCGCCGTATTCTGAACCTCAAGAAGTCGATATCGCTGACAGGGTGAAGGCGATTGAAGCTCACTCAGATGTTACAGTTTACACTGGTGCAGAGATACAAGAGATTGCAGGCGCACCAGGCATGTTTGATGTTACTATCAACCAGAACGGCAACACTTTAACTGAAAGAGTAGGTTCGGTTATTCTTGCTACTGGTGCAGTTCCTTATGATGCATCAAAGCTGGGCCACCTTGGCTATGGGAAATTCGAGAATGTGATTACAGGACAACAATTAGAAGAGTTGGCCTCCAAAGGAAAAATCGTCCGGCCTTCTGATGGCAAAGAAGTCCAGAGTATTGCTTTTATCCAGTGTGCTGGATCTCGGGATCCAAATCACCTGCCTTATTGTTCAGCGTCATGTTGTATCGAGTCTTTGAAACAGGCGACATACTTGAAAGAACAAAACTCTGAAGCTGCAGTATTTATTTTCAACAAAGACATTCGAACACCTGGCCAGTATGAGCGTTTATACAAACAAGTGCAGAAAGATGGAGCTGTCTTCGTCAGAGGTGATATTAATGGTATTAATGAAGATGACGAAAAGAACTTAATCATTGAAGCTGCAGACGTATTAACAGGAGCATCAATCAGCACAGAGGGTGTTGACTTGGTTGTTCTGGCAACTGGTATGGTGCCGACAACAGCCTTTGGAGAAAATATAGTCCCACAAGCGGAACCCGAAGAAGGTAAGGAACCCGAACCGCAGGGAGAGTTTATTCTTAGATCAAATCTATTAAACCTGGCTTACCGTCAAGGCCCAGAGATGCCAACTCTAAAATATGGTTTTCCAGATTCGCACTTTATTTGTTTCCCTTATGAAACCCGTCGAACGGGTATATATGCTGCAGGTAGCGTAAGGGCACCGATGGATGAAATGTCCACTATTGAAGATGCCATTGGAGCAGCCATGAAGGCGATTCAATGTGTTGAATTGAGCACTACAGGATCAGCAGTTCACCCACGGGTTGGGGACATGTCCTTCCCAGACTTTGCAATGCAAAGGTGTACTCAATGCAAACGCTGTACCGTTGAATGTCCATTTGGGGCTATTAACGAAGATGAAAAATTCAATCCTCTACCAAATCCTACACGCTGTCGCAGGTGCGGGATCTGTATGGGAGCTTGTCCTGAACGGATAATTTCCTTTAAGAACTACTCTGTACCTATGGTCGGTAATATGATTAAGGCCATAGAAGTACCTGAGGAAGATGAGGAAAAACCAAGAATTCTAATCTTCGCTTGTGAAAATGACGCTTATCCTGCTTTAGATATGGCAGGTATCAATCGACTCAGTTATAATGCATGGGTCCGTGTTATCCCACTAAGGTGTCTAGGTTCTATGAACTTGGTATGGATTGCTGATACATTATCACAAGGAATTGACGGAATTCTTCTACTTGGGTGCCAGCATGGTGATGATTATCAGTGCCACTTCGTAAAGGGTAGTGAATTGGCTGACTACAGGCTATCGAAGGTGGCTGAAACCTTGAACAGGTTGTCACTTGAGTCTGACCGTGTTCGAATAGAGCAGGTTTCTATTACTGATTATGATCGAATACCGGCTATATTGGACGGCTTTTCCGAAAGGCTGATTGAACTGGGCCCTAACCCCTACAAAGGGTTCTAAGTCCTTGAATAGCAAAGGAGCATTAGTATGGATGAAATATTAAACGTATCTCTGGAAATGAGAGATTATATTGTTTCTTCAGGGGCGGAGACTCTTAGCACGTGTATGCAATGCGGCCTCTGTACCAATCTTTGTCCTTGGCGTCTGGTTCATGGTGAGGTTAGCGAGTCATTTAATATTCGTAAAATGCAACGTCAGTGCCAGCTTGGTTTAGAAGGTTTCGAGGGGGAAGAAGTTCTTTTTGCTTGCGTTACATGTGGTATGTGTCAGGTTAACTGTCCTAGAAAAGTAGAAATCATTGATAACGTACGTGCCATGCGTAATACTACGGTTGGAGCAGGCTTTTTACCAGGACATTTGCGCCCCATTGCTGGTAGCGTTCACGCTAATGGCAATCCTTGGTCTGGTGCGAAGGAGAAGCGTGCCGAATGGCAAGCAGGTCTGAACATACCTGCTTTCTCTGATGATACTGAGTACCTCCTTTATGTTTGCTGTACCTCTTGTTACGATACACGCAGTCAAAAAATAGCCAAAAGCATAGTAAATCTTCTGCAGAAAGCAGGAGTAAGCTTTGGAGTTTTGACCGCAGAAGAGAACTGTTGCGGCGAAACAATGCGCAAACTTGGTGATGAGGAATTATTCCAAAAACTCGCTGAATCAAACATCAAGTTGTTTAACGGAAAAGGCGTAAAGAAGATTATTACGACTTCTCCTCATTGCCTGTATGCCTTTAAAAAGGATTATCCAGAACTGGGCGGAGAATATGAAGTAATGCATTACTCTGAGCTACTGAGCAGCCTCTTAAAGGAAGGAAAGCTTTCCTTGCCAGGAGAAGTAGCAAAAAAAATCACCTTTCATGATCCATGCTATCTAGGTCGTCATAATGATGTCTATGATTCCCCAAGAGAACTCATCAAGGCTATACCGGGTGTTGAACTGGTAGAACTTGATCGAACAAAAAATAAGAGCTTATGCTGCGCTGGTGGTGGCGGCCGGGTTTGGGCAGAAGTTCCAATGGGGGAGCGTTTTGGCGAATTACGGATTACTGATGCAGTAGATAAAAATGCTGACATTTTAGTTACAGCATGTCCATACTGTATTCTAATGCTGGATGATGCTTGTTCTGGTTTAGAAAAGGGCGATGTGCTACAAGTCATGGAAATGTCCGAACTACTGAACTCTGCCTTGTAGAATCATGAGTTAAATAGAACTTGCTTGTTGATACCGTGCCATATCGGAACATCGAGGTATTGTATTAATGATGTTTGTCAATCTATGATTTTAAAAACTTTGTTTGAAGGATTAATTAAAACATGGGTTGGCTGAGTGATATGGTTGGATAAATTCAGATATTGCGAAAGGGGTGATGCCGGAAACTCTGTTTATGCTGCGTCTTTTCCAGCAAGAAATTGACGACTCTAACAAGGATAAACACCTGTTTCTGTTGTAGCCCACATACGCAAAATAGAATTTGAGGAGGACTAAATGATGTCTAAACTAGTACCGCCACATGGTGGAAAGTTAACACCAGTATTGCTCCCTGAGTCTCAACGAGCGGATGCTTTGGCAAAAGCCAAAACTCTGCCAGTCATTCGCATGACTTCTCGCGAAACTTCTGACCTTTTAATGATCGGGATGGGGGCGTTTAGCCCACTGACTGGATTTATGGGCAAAGCGGATTATGAGAGTGTAGTAGCTACAAAACATTTGACCAATGGCTTGGCATGGCCTCTTCCAATCACTTTATCCGTCACTAAGGAGCGAGCCGCTGAACTTACAATTGGTATGGAGGTTGCCTTAGTTGATGATGAAACTGATACCTATACCGGTATTTTAACGGTTAGCGATAAATATGAATATGACAAAGTCGCTGAATGCAAAGCTGTATTCTTTACAGACGATCTTGAACACGAAGGTGTAAAGAAAGTAATGGCTCAAGGGGATATCAATGTCGGCGGTTCATTAGTAACGTTTAGCCAACTCGGTTACGCTACTAAATACGGTGCTTACTATGCTACTCCAGAGCAAACCAGAGCCATTTTCGATGAAAAAGGTTGGGCAACCGTCGCTGCTTTCCAAACTCGGAACCCTTTGCATCGTTCCCACGAATTCTTATGCAAACTCGGAAATGAAGTTTGCGATGGCTTGTTCATTCACCCAATCGTAGGAAAACTCAAAGAAGGGGATATTCCTGCTGAAACACGTCTGGAATGTTATGAAGTTCTGTTAAAGAACTACTTCAATCCTGACAAAGCTGTTATGAGAGTTTATCCGATGGAAATGCGTTATGCTGGACCTAGCGAAGCAATTCTCCACTCCATTTTCCGTCAAAACTTTGGTTGCAGCCATATCTTGGTAGGACGCGATCACGCTGGTGTTGGCGACTATTACACAGCTTATCAAGCCCAAGAATTGTTTGATCAATTTAAGCCTGGTGAACTTCTCTGCCAACCTCTTAAAGTAACCGCTGCTTTCTATTGCAATAAATGCGAAGGCATGACCACTGAAAAAACTTGCCCACATGGCAAAGAAGATCATTTGAACATCAGCGGCACAAAGCTTAGAGGGATGTTAGGCAAAGGCGAGCTTCCCCCAAGCCAATTCAGCCGTAAAGAAGTTCTTGAAATCTTGGTTAAGTATTACAAGGAAAAAGCTGCAAAGTAATAAGTTTAAATCAGTTGAGTACATTGCCTTGAGTAGTATGAGAAACTATTCTCATACTACTCAAAGGCTAAAATTTATAAACGATGGAGGTTAAACCTATGCCAAGTTTTGTATATACAGACAAGTGTGATGGATGTAAAGGGCAAGACAAAACAGCGTGCATGTATGCATGCCCAAATGACCTGATGGCTCTAGACAAAGAGAAAATGAAGGCAGTCAACCTTGATCCTTGGGCTTGCTGGGAATGCCTGTGCTGTGTAAAAGCTTGCCCACAACAAGCAATGGACCTCAGAGGCTATGCAGACTTCGTACCGCTAGGTGCATCAGTAACCCCCCTACGTGGATCTGACAGCATCATGTGGACTGTAAAATTCCGTAATGGCATGACCAAACGATTTAAATTCCCAATTCGGACAACAGAAGAAGGAACTGCAGTACCGGACGGCAATTTCCCAACTGAAACAGGACTCGATAGCATCGAACTGTTCACAGAACCTGCTTCCATGCTTGGGCCAGTTTGGACGTTCAAAAAATAAGATCAAGATCGAATACTGGAAATGAATAGGGGAGGTAAAGATCAATGCCAATGAACTTTGAAACGATCGAAGTAACAACAGATCTTCTCATCATTGGAGGAGGCATGGGAGCCTGTGGCGCAGCTGTAGAAGCGGCTTACTGGGGCAAAAAACACGGAGTTAAAGTAACCCTAGTCGACAAAGCATCCCTACCACGCTCAGGAGCCGTTGGAATGGGCTTATCGGCTATCAATCAATATGTAGGGGTAGCCGAAGGTAAAAACACCGTTGAAGATTACATCAAATATGTAAAATATGATCTCATGGGGGTAGCCCGTGATGACTTAGTCGCAAACATCGCGCGACACGTTGACAGCTCAGTTCATCTCTTTGAAAAATGGGGTCTGCCAATTTGGAAAGATGAAGAAGGCAAGTATGTCCACGAAGGCCGTTGGCAATTGATGATCAACGGAGAATCCTACAAAGTCATCGTTGCTGAAGCAGCTAAGAATGCTTTAGGCGACGAAAACATCTATGAGCGTGTATTCATCACCGAACCGTTGATGAAAGATGGCAAATGCGTAGGAGCTGTCGGATTCAGTGTTCGTGAAAACAAATTCTATGTCTTCAAAGCAAAAGCTGTCATCTGTGCCTTGGGTGGAACCGTAGGAGTCTTCAAACCTAAATCCACAGGTGAAGGAATGGGACGTTCATGGTATCCTCCGTTCTCCACAGGATCTTCTTGCTATTTCACGCTCAAAGCTGGAGCAGAGATGACCTGTCAAGAAGTACGCTTTGTACCGATTCGTTTTAAAGACGCTTACGGCCCAGTAGGAGCATGGTTCCTACTCTTCAAATCTCGTGCAACCAATGCCATGGGAGAAAACTACATGGTAACGCGTGCCGATGAATTGAATAACTGGGGCAAATATGGCCAAGCTAAGCCACAACCCGCCAACATTCGTAACTGGCTGGGAATGATGGATATCAAAGAAGGAAAAGGACCTCTCTTCATGCGGACAGAAGAAGCTATTGCTAATCTGGCCAAACAATATGAAGGAGACGAGAAAGCCTTCAAGAAGAAAATGAAAACTCTGGAAAATGAAGCTTGGGAAGATTTCCTCGACATGACCATTTCGCAAGCATTACTGTGGGCAGCAACCAACGTTGAGCCTGAAGTAAAATCTTCGGAAATTTCCGCAACTGAGCCTTATTTCATCAGCTCTCACTCAGGAGCATCCGGTGCCTGGGTATCTGGTCCAGAAGATTTGTCAGGTGGAACAGAGTATTTCTGGGGTTATGCCAACATGACAACCGTTCCAGGACTGTTTGCTGCAGGGGACGCAACAGGAGCTTGTGCTCACAAGTTCTCGTCAGGAACACACGCTGAAGGCCGTATTGCTGCTAAAGCAGCTGTGAAGTACGTAGTAGACAATAACACCTTAACAGAAGTAGATGCTCAAGCAATTGCAGACATCAAAGAAAAAATTTACCAACCGTTGGCACTCTTTGAAGAGCATAAAAACTATACCACGGATGAGAACGTCAACCCGAACTACATCTTGCCAAAAATGTTCATGATGCGTCTCCAAAAGATCATGGACGAGTATGTAGGCGGAGCTGGATCAAACTTCGCGTTCAACGCGGCATCCTTAACACGGGCCTCAGAACTGCTCGAGTTCCTGAAAGAAGATCAGGAAAAACTGGCAGCAAAAGACCTGTATGAACTGCTAAGAGTATGGGAAAATAGACACAGACTCTGGCAAGCAGAAGCCCATGTACGCGCAGTATCGTTCCGTGAAGAAACCCGTTGGCCGGGATATTATTTCCGGACAGACTTCCCGAAACTGGATGAAGAGAACTGGCTTTGCTTCGTAAATATGAAGTGGGATCCTGCAAATGATCAATGGTCAGTCTTCAAACGTCCAATCTTGAATCTGTTTGGCATTGAGTAAGACTCATTAAGTCAGTGGTTAATGGGTAGATGATAATATAAGAGCCTATTTTCGATTGAAAGAGGGGATGGGTGCAAGTTCTCGTCTTGAACTGGAATTTGTATTCATCCCTCTATTTTGACATGGTATTAATGCTTGCAATTTAAAGCTTACAGACTAGGTTCTTCTTTAAGGTGTAGATGTAAAGAATGAAGATGATCTTCATAAATGTTATTGAATTGATTTAAGGAGGAATTGTAGATATGGATCAACTTGATGAGATTATGCAAAAGAGTACAGAACTCGGTAAATCGATTGCATTAACACCCATATATAAAGAATTCAAGAAGGCAGAGTATGATCTGCTTCATAATCCGGAAGCGCGCAAATTAGTTGAAGATCTGCAAAAATTACAACAGGACCACTATCGCAAGAGAATGTCAGGAATTGAATTGAGTAAAGAAGAACTTGATAAAATGAAAGAAATGGAAGAGACCTGTATTAGAGACAAACAAGTCTTTTTTTCTAATAATGCTAATACAAAATTCCAGGAGTTTATGGAACAGATCTCTGGAAAGATAAAAGATGGAATTAAGAGCGTTGAATAATATATGGGATAGAAGTTGCATTTAGATAAGTACCTACTGGGCCATAAGCGTTAGAAGTGGAACACTGAGAAAGGCGTTAACTAGATAATATATGATTTGAACACATAATTGTGTGAGGGTTGTTCGACGGTGCATTCTCCAGTGTACCACTGTTCTGACGGTTACTGCCAGCAAATTAATATTGAGAAAAAGGCATTTTATATACTAGCAAATTGGCTTTTAGTCACACTTGCTAGATATAAAATGCCTTTTAGATTTCTAGAAGGTTCTTCTAATTAAAAAAATTGATTAGTGCTAATGACTCATATAATTTCCTTTTATGAGATCGCACTTTTTTAGTTTTAATGTACAGTTTCGGCCTCTTAATTCGTAATTATTATGGCTGTTGTGGGGTGCTAGGAAATTTTTAAGAAGTGCAAAGAAGCTGGTTGCTTTTACAACGGGGGCTATCTATTCAACAAATAGTGTTTAATTTACAGATAAATAGAACACATTGTTGGATTAAAATTTTTTGATTAATGTACCTTAATGATATGGGGAGGGGGTTATCTAATATTATTAAGTTACAAAATTCGAATTTATATGACATAAAATGATGTGCAAGAAGTAATTCACTATATGAAATATTGATTATGGTAATATTGACTTAGTATAACGCTAGTGCTAATCTTAACTTACTAAAGATAATACTAGATTTCGGAATGGATACAGTAGTAAGAATGGATTAAGCATAGTTTTTGATGAAAAAATGACGTTTTTTAATGGAATACTAGTAAATTTAGTAGTTGGAGGGGGAATGCAGGAGAGAATTAACGTTGCAATTCCCAGTTTGTGGTATCGGGAAGTAATACTTCAAAACCATATTAGCTTCCGAACAAATATCAAGAGACAGGTGAATTTGTAAAAGAATTAGTGAAAAAAATCTCTTTTGAATGCCTTGATTGTTTTTGTGTCGAATATCTTAAGGGAGTTTCTGAGATTGTAATGGTTACTTAATCTCGAAGAAAAAGCCTAGCAATTTGGCATTTCAATTATGAAGAGTATTACTCTATTAAAATTTATAAACGATGGAGGTTAAACCTATGCCAAGTTTTGTATATACAGACAAGTGTGATGGATGTAAAGGGCAAGACAAAACAGCGTGCATGTATGCATGCCCAAATGACCTGATGGCTCTAGACAAAGAGAAAATGAAGGCAGTCAACCTTGATCCTTGGGCTTGCTGGGAATGCCTGTGCTGTGTAAAAGCTTGCCCACAACAAGCAATGGACCTCAGAGGCTATGCAGACTTCGTACCGCTAGGTGCATCAGTAACCCCCCTACGTGGATCTGACAGCATCATGTGGACTGTAAAATTCCGTAATGGCATGACCAAACGATTTAAATTCCCAATTCGGACAACAGAAGAAGGAACTGCAGTACCGGACGGCAATTTCCCAACTGAAACAGGACTCGATAGCATCGAACTGTTCACAGAACCTGCTTCCATGCTTGGGCCAGTTTGGACGTTCAAAAAATAAGATCAAGATCGAATACTGGAAATGAATAGGGGAGGTAAAGATCAATGCCAATGAACTTTGAAACGATCGAAGTAACAACAGATCTTCTCATCATTGGAGGAGGCATGGGAGCCTGTGGCGCAGCTGTAGAAGCGGCTTACTGGGGCAAAAAACACGGAGTTAAAGTAACCCTAGTCGACAAAGCATCCCTACCACGCTCAGGAGCCGTTGGAATGGGCTTATCGGCTATCAATCAATATGTAGGGGTAGCCGAAGGTAAAAACACCGTTGAAGATTACATCAAATATGTAAAATATGATCTCATGGGGGTAGCCCGTGATGACTTAGTCGCAAACATCGCGCGACACGTTGACAGCTCAGTTCATCTCTTTGAAAAATGGGGTCTGCCAATTTGGAAAGATGAAGAAGGCAAGTATGTCCACGAAGGCCGTTGGCAATTGATGATCAACGGAGAATCCTACAAAGTCATCGTTGCTGAAGCAGCTAAGAATGCTTTAGGCGACGAAAACATCTATGAGCGTGTATTCATCACCGAACCGTTGATGAAAGATGGCAAATGCGTAGGAGCTGTCGGATTCAGTGTTCGTGAAAACAAATTCTATGTCTTCAAAGCAAAAGCTGTCATCTGTGCCTTGGGTGGAACCGTAGGAGTCTTCAAACCTAAATCCACAGGTGAAGGAATGGGACGTTCATGGTATCCTCCGTTCTCCACAGGATCTTCTTGCTATTTCACGCTCAAAGCTGGAGCAGAGATGACCTGTCAAGAAGTACGCTTTGTACCGATTCGTTTTAAAGACGCTTACGGCCCAGTAGGAGCATGGTTCCTACTCTTCAAATCTCGTGCAACCAATGCCATGGGAGAAAACTACATGGTAACGCGTGCCGATGAATTGAATAACTGGGGCAAATATGGCCAAGCTAAGCCACAACCCGCCAACATTCGTAACTGGCTGGGAATGATGGATATCAAAGAAGGAAAAGGACCTCTCTTCATGCGGACAGAAGAAGCTATTGCTAATCTGGCCAAACAATATGAAGGAGACGAGAAAGCCTTCAAGAAGAAAATGAAAACTCTGGAAAATGAAGCTTGGGAAGATTTCCTCGACATGACCATTTCGCAAGCATTACTGTGGGCAGCAACCAACGTTGAGCCTGAAGTAAAATCTTCGGAAATTTCCGCAACTGAGCCTTATTTCATCAGCTCTCACTCAGGAGCATCCGGTGCCTGGGTATCTGGTCCAGAAGATTTGTCAGGTGGAACAGAGTATTTCTGGGGTTATGCCAACATGACAACCGTTCCAGGACTGTTTGCTGCAGGGGACGCAACAGGAGCTTGTGCTCACAAGTTCTCGTCAGGAACACACGCTGAAGGCCGTATTGCTGCTAAAGCAGCTGTGAAGTACGTAGTAGACAATAACACCTTAACAGAAGTAGATGCTCAAGCAATTGCAGACATCAAAGAAAAAATTTACCAACCGTTGGCACTCTTTGAAGAGCATAAAAACTATACCACGGATGAGAACGTCAACCCGAACTACATCTTGCCAAAAATGTTCATGATGCGTCTCCAAAAGATCATGGACGAGTATGTAGGCGGAGCTGGATCAAACTTCGCGTTCAACGCGGCATCCTTAACACGGGCCTCAGAACTGCTCGAGTTCCTGAAAGAAGATCAGGAAAAACTGGCAGCAAAAGACCTGTATGAACTGCTAAGAGTATGGGAAAATAGACACAGACTCTGGCAAGCAGAAGCCCATGTACGCGCAGTATCGTTCCGTGAAGAAACCCGTTGGCCGGGATATTATTTCCGGACAGACTTCCCGAAACTGGATGAAGAGAACTGGCTTTGCTTCGTAAATATGAAGTGGGATCCTGCAAATGATCAATGGTCAGTCTTCAAACGTCCAATCTTGAATCTGTTTGGCATTGAGTAAGACTTGTTTTAAGTCAGTCGCGAAGATTTTAATATTAGGGCTAATAATTATTAATCGTTAATGGACAAATCTGTATAAAGGCTACTCCTATTAACGATTGGGAGTGGAGATGGATAGGAATTATAGTTTGTCTACAATTTATATTCATCTCCCTTTTTTATAGTTTTCGGGGAGCAATCACGCTGTGTACACTAAGTCAAAATCAACTATTCTTGTCACAAAACTACGTCAGAAATTCTATTTTGTAACTCTGCAATTCCCAAAACTGGAAAGTCATTGAAGAATAATCATTCTTTTGAAGGGTGGGATTCGTTTGTCTATGGCAGTATTGAAATACATACCTTTAGTGGAAACAGTAAGAGATTATAAAAAGGAATATCTTAGCAAGGACCTAATCGCCGCTTTGACAGTGGCAGTCGTCGCAATACCTCAGTCTATGGCTTATGCCTTGATCGCAGGTGTTAACCCAGTTTATGGTCTTTATACGGCTATAGTCTCAACCATTATCGGTTCAGTGTTCGGAAGTTCTAAACATCTAATTGCTGGGCCGACTAATGCTATTGCTCTACTTGTTGCAGGCAGTATGCGGAACTATATGGGGCTTGATAATGCTTACCAGTTGCTTTTTCTTATGACATTTCTCGTCGGGGCCTTACAAATATTTTTCGGACTTATAAAACTGGGTAAAGTTATTAATTTTGTTTCTCATAGTGTAATTGTAGGCTTTACTGCAGGTGCAGGTGTGTTAATTGCACTTGGCCAACTGAGTACACTGTTGAGTATACCTATTAAAAATTCGGCTCAAATGCCAACTACTGCGAAATTCTATTACGTTATGACACATTTAAGCCAAACCAACATGTATGCATTAGGGCTTGGACTCATGACAATTGCACTTATGTTGATTTGTAAAAGAGTTAATAAAAACTTACCTGGCGCTCTAATAGGCATTGTTATTCCAATTATGTTTATCATTGGCTTCTCTTTGGAACAGAAGGGTGTTAAGCTCACTGGCAATATTCCTTCTTCTTTACCCCCCTTCAAGATGGTACAATTCAGCCTTGGTTCCATCAAAGATGTTATGAGTGGGGCTATAGCAATTTCCATCATAGGACTTGTGGAGGCGATATCTATTGCCAAATCTATTTCCAGTACTTCACGACAAAAGATTGATGCCAATCAGGAATTTGTCGGTCAGGGCCTTGCAAATTTGATTTCGTCCTTCTTTCAGTGTTTTCCAGGGTCTGGTTCCTTTACACGTTCTGCAATTAACTATCACAATGGTGCCGCGACTAGAATCGCCGGAATTTTGTCTGGCGTGGTAGTGGCGTTAGTTCTTCTCTTCTTTGCACCATTTGCAAAGTATATCCCGAATCCATGCCTTGCTGGTGTAATTTTGGTAACTGCATACAATTTGATTGACCAAAAAGAAATCAAGAAAGTTATAAAAGTAGGAAAGTTCAAATCTGATTCTATTGCAATGTGTGTTACTTGTATTTCAACAATTGTATTGCCTGACCTAGATCAAGCAATTTATTTAGGAATAGCATTATCCATCGTATTATATCTGAAAGATACCAATAAAGTTCCAATCAAACTTCTCGTCCCTTCACAAGGGAAAGATTCTCAGATTATCGAGACGGAAGTCGAAGTCGTTAAAGGTAAAGTAGATATCTTAATTATCCAATTGGAAGGAAGCCTTTATTTCGGATCTGCGGAAGACCTTTCGGAAAGACTTAATAGTTTGCTCGATAAATCCAAAGTATTCATTATTAGAATGAAACATGTTGCTACACTTGATATGACAGCACTTAATGCTTTGGAAATTTTTATTAAGACTGTTAAAGAATCTGGCGGGAGTGTTATTGTCTGTGGAGTTAGTTCGAATATTAATCCAATGTTTACAAATTCAAACTTAGACTCTCACCTCGGTATTGAGAACAAATTTATGCAATCTGAAAGCGAGATTTTTGCTGCTTCTTCTAGAGACCTTGAGCGAGCTAGAGCTGTTCTGAATTATGGTGTGGTTGATAACGTAGAGAAATCAATGGCAAGTAATCTACTTGAATCTGTTACAAATTTCAAAGGTGGCACTGATGGAGTAAACAAGAACGCTAGTTCACTCTAATCTTTAAAAGTTAGCTATTTTGTTTCTGCGAATTGTAGAGCCCTCGAGAGAAAAACTCTCTTTAGGGCTTTATTTTTTTAGTCAGAAAAAAGTCTATTTAGCTCTGAATGAGAAATACCAGAAGGTACGCAATAAATCCATGAATAATTTCAGAATTTTCTTATAGTATTAACCATGATCTCTTGAGATTATGTTATAATCGATTTAAGATATCATTGAAAGGGGTATTTTGACATGAATGAATTTAAGTTTAATGTACTTCTCTACTCTGATGGATCACAACAAGCGTTTTCTGCTGCCGTATACGCTGCAAACCTACTGGAAAATATGCCAAATATGCATTTAACCGTTGCCCAAATACATGAGGATTCTGTGGCAGAATATGCTTGGATAGATACTTGGCCGATAAGCCCTACCTCGGAATGGTTCAAACGCGCAATCGATGAATCTGATACTTCTACTCAAATCCAATACAATGAAATACTGAGTAAAACCACTGAAGTTTTTTCGGAGAGAGCTCTGGACATTAGTCACCATGTAATACATTCTAATTCGAGTATTGCAGATACAGTGGATGCACTACTGAATTATGCTACAAAAAATCCTTTTAAGTTAATAATTATGGGTACACGAGGACTTACAACTTTAAAGGGATTGATTTTCGGCTGTTTAGCACATAACGTACTTAACAACTCACCTATACCAGTGTTGTTAGTTAAGAAGCTGCCACAAGACTTTATTGATCGTTACTGCTCAAACATTAAGTCTAAATAATTAATAATAAGTTCAAGATGAAAAACGTACGCAAAAATGATTCCAATAATATTTAAGGTATTATTGGAATCATTTTATTCAAGGTTAGAGGGAGCAAAGCATCATTCGCTGTCTTGTTAGTAGTTTGATTGAACCTGGAGTACGTCTTATGATAGTGGATATTTTGATGAAGTTCATAACAGCTGTTTTAAAGAAATGATTTTAACATTAGGATTAATTTATGAGTTTTTATATCGAAGAATCCCTTGGTCAAAATGTTACGCGCAGAATTACCGATTGCCTTCACTCTTTTTGCATATGAAACAGAGGATTAGATTATTCCGTGTTGTGTTCTAAGGAGATCTACGAGGCAATTGCTTATAGATAAGACCTTGAAGATGAATAATGCAATGTATCGCGAGCTAGTGAGGGAGCCTGAACGAGAAGAGGTGTGGCAGTATATTATCGAGTGGTTAAATAGGCGAAGGGATTTGGAGATGATGCGTTAACTTGTTCATAAGATGAAAGTGAAGGGAGAGACAATTTTTAATTAATAACATTGGATTTTTAGTTTAAAAATAGTCATAAATATCCAGCCCCGAAGAGAAACAGGGATCTCTTCGGGGCTATTTTTAATAAATTTTATTAAATTGTACAACTATCTGATAGAAAATCCCAATTACAATCATAGGGTTTTCTGTAGTTCAAAAATTGCTTTGAGTTGTCTCCAAACTGTCAAACCTGATCCCTTAACCGTGACGTCTCCCACGTTGTGGCTAGATAAAAACCTTGCTAGAAAGACACATCTGCAGTCAATTATTTGAAAGGACATGTTAAGCGTAATGGGAAAAAACTCTCTGACAATGGACAATCGTATTGCCATTGAGGAAAACTAGCTGAACAATGTGAAGCCGCAGAACCCTCGAGAATACGACATAATATTTCAAAAATCCGGAGAATAGCGATAGGGAATATTGATTATCGAGATATTGATTTGCTATAGACACCTTCTTCAGTCGGTGATAATCTTTACTTGTGCAAAGCAACACATTGAGAGTAAGTCAGCGAACGTGAGAGGGTGAGGCCTAACGAATATTTAAAAGTTTTCCTAGAAAATTAAGATCAAAAAGAGGAGGGAAAAGTAATGATGAGAAATTTATTTGATTCTCTTATGCAAGCCTCTAGGGCACATGCTCGTTGGGAGATCGAAACTTCATTGAACATTTTAAAAAATCGAAAAAAATTATTAATACTGTTCGTAATGGCACTACCTCTTCTAATTCCAGCTATGGCCCATGCGGCATCAGTCCTTCCTGCTGTAATCGGTGGTAAATCAGCCTACGGTCCGTCCTTTTTTTCAGCTCAAACGTTTTATGGTTCAATAGCCGTGGGTGTAATAGCCGGTCTTATCACAGGCTGCATAGGAGCAGGTGGGGGTTTTGTTATCACCCCGGCACTGATGAGTTTGGGAGTTAAGGGGATCTTGGCAGTAGGTACCGACATGTTTCACATCTTTGCTAAGGCAATCATGGGTACAGTCCTCCATAAGAAAATGGGCAATGTCCATTACGGTTTGGCCTTGGCCTTCGTAATAGGCTCAGCCATTGGGGTCACAGGCGGTGGTCAGATAAATCGAGCGTTATTTAACTTCAATCCCGTCTTAAGTGATTTTGTAATTAGTGCGATATATGTAGTTCTATTAGGGTTCTTGGGATTTTTCGCACTAGGGGACTTTTTCAAAACCAGAAAAGGTGCTATAAAAGATAGTGGAGATGCTCATGGCGGCCCAGTCGGCATGACATCACTGGGAGTAAAACTACAATCCATTAACCTCGCTCCCATGATTGAGTTTGACCAGGATCTCGGAGGAAGAAAAATATCGGGTGTGTTTGTAGCAGTTAGCGGAGCTATAGCGGGTTTCTGTGCATCAATCCTGGGTGTGGGCGGCGGTTTCGTAACGTTCCCAATGTTTGTATACGGGTTGGGGATATCCACTGCAACCACTGTGGGAACCGATATATTCCAGATAATTTTCTCAGCTGGTTACGGATCAATATCCCAGTACGCCTTATACGGTTATGTATTCTATACTCTGGCAATGGGTTGTCTTCTCGGGTCGATTCTCGGCATTCAAATTGGTGCCATCACCACTATGGTGGTCCCAGGCAGGCAGATCAGAGCTTTCTATGCAATCGCAATTTTAGCTGGCTTTATCAACAGACTCTCTGCTCTACCTGAAAAATTAGGGTCAATGGGCTACATCACACTGGCCCCTGCCACTGGCGCATTGATTACCAATATTGGGGTATGGATATTCTTCGCGCTGGTTGCCTTCTTCGCCCTCTGGATTATCGGAACATTTGTGGTTAACTTACCAAAACTACGTGCCGAGTCTGACCCAACGTATGTTGAGAAGGTCACAAAAGGAGGTGTTTCTCAATGATTAGAAACACAAAAACCTTTGCTATCGGTCTTGTGATGCTGCTAAGCTTTGCACTATGTTATGTTGGTATGATGTCGCCTAACTTCGGTAACGGCAGGAATGGTTTGAATTATGCAGATGACATGTTCAATTCCTTCTCCAAAGGCTCTTCAAACTTCATCAAGGAGTCCACAAAAATTGCTGAATCTCAAAAAGGAATCAATATCAATCTTACCATTAAGGCTTCATCCGCCGCAGAAGCCGTGAAATGGGGTAAATTGTATTCTGTAGCCGGTGCTGCTGTAACAACTAAAGATTCATCACTGACCGTCAATGGAGATCTTGGCAAAATTCTAGGATCGGTCGTTTCTGATAGCGAATTTATGTATAACAATGACGGTAAATCGGTAGAAGCAAAATATGGTTACGATGCTCGAGAAGCCACGAATAATTGGAACAATTCTTTCAAAAAAATAGACTCGGCACTTAAGGCCAAGTCACAGTTTAAAGAGGAGGCAGCATTATCAAAAATTGTCCAAAAGGCTCTTGAACCAGGATACAATTATTACGGTGTAGAAATAAAGAAGGTAAGTGAAAATAAAGCTAGTCTCGCATTCCTGCTCTGTTTCTACCTCCTATACACCGTGTGGTACGGCTTCGGACTCTACTATTTCTTTGATGGATTGGGTATTACGGTAAGCAAACCCAAGAAGAAAGTAGAGGTGTAAACTAACCTTAACTGACAAATGGTTCTGTACTACTAGGTTCGATAAGCATGAGAGATCTTCCAGCAGGCAACCTATGAATCGACCTATTGCATCAACTAGCGCACACTAGTTGGATACAGAAGGAGTTCAATCTAGGTATCCCTAATCAGACCTCCAAGCAATTGCAGGATGCCGTAAATTGTTGATCAATATGCTTTATTGGGAACCAAATAACTCAAAGAGCAACGTCTAACCTTCTGCTAGGGGATTATCTCTAGCAGAAGGTTGGGTACATAAAACTGGTCCAGGTACTTTAGGACCGTACATACGCTCTTGAATAAGAGCCTATGTCAAGAGATATTTAGAGAGGAGGACTTTACAATGAGTGAAGAAGTTGCAGTTGATTGTGGGGTAAGGTACACTAGGGGCAATTTCTTAAATGTTGTACCAGTACCGCCGTTCCATCTTGAGGGTGCAAGGAATTATAAGTTTGAACTGTATAATAATAGGGCTAAGTCCAAACGTCCTGTTGCGACGCTAACTACTAGCGTTGGCACAGTTCTTCGATCTGGCGTGGTTAAACGATCGTTTATTGGTACCTTAGAGATTAGACCAGATGTGCCATTTAGTCAATTGGAATTAAATGACTTACCAACGGATATTGCTACACTAATGTTTAGGGAGTTAGGGGGGAACCCTGCTGAAGAAGAATTTATAGTTATAATTCGTCTAGGGCAACTAGGATTAGAGGGGCCGCATGTAGAAGAGGTAAATAATATTTCTGAATCGTGGATGGGTGGAGAAATAAACTTCAAGCATTATTCAATTTTCACCGGCCGGTCTGTCATCATACCTTCTGGATAAAGCGTGGCTCCGAGGATAATTTGCTTAACATGACACGATGCGAATAACTTCTAGAGTATTTATATTATGTTGATTATAACTTTTTTCATTCTAAGTGTCAATCAAATCTAGTAGTGAAACATTGCTTCTGGACAGACGAAATGCGCGTATTTTAATGATATCACGTGCTAGAGAAATGTTGAATTTAGAGGGTGAAAATTACTTTACCTGAAATAAAGACTCACTCTAATTATGAGAGGATTGTGAGATGATGAAAAGAGAGTCGGGAGAAAAAAGTTATCCAATTTGGCTATTGTTTAGTCCAAAACATCCTATTCGTCACGATAATTGGACGCCAGTGTTGTCTGAGATACAAGACAGAGTGTATAGAGAAATGCAGACTAGAATCGATACCTCAAATATATATTTTCGAAATGCAGTTGTAGACAGTCGATTGGTTCCTAACACACTAAATTGGTGGGGGCCTGAAGTTGCTGCAGAAATTGACTCATTCAGAAAAATTGTTTACGAATATAAACCGAAGATTCTCTTTTCTTTAGGCGCTTTTGCTTTTGAATTTGTTAGGCGTGTCTTTGAGATAAAACCAGAAAAGGGGCCAAAGGCTTGGAGTACTATTAATTTAGGCGATGAATTTGGAAGATCGATTGAGAACTTCGATATTAATAAAACGAATACAATTCCCTTACTTCACAGAGTGAGTGCGAGTGATAACTTCATAGAAACTCATAACTATTTCTGTCAGAAAGACGGCGAGAACTATTATCATTACGTAGGGACTAAATTAGCCGAAAAGATTATCGAGAACAAGGATTATCTTGATATATGGATCAAATAAACTATAATAGAATCAAGAATCTCAGAGGGCCCTTTTTTTTGGGAAAAACCATGTTATAATTGATCCAAAAGGTTAAAAGGTGGGATTTGACATGGTTGATTCCAATATGTTAAAGGTGCTTCTTTATTCTGATGGTACTCAACATTCTTTTTCAGCAGCCGTTTACGCAGCTAATCTGTTTTACAAAATACCCAATATGCATTTAACGGTCCTGCATGTGCAAGAAAAAATTGATGGTTCTGTGAAGGAAGATTCTGACCTACCGGAGACTTGGTCGGCTAACCCTAACTTGGACTGGGTTAAACATTTGATGGATGAAGCTGATTCGGACAAAAGAAGGCAGTACTCTGAGATATTTGCCAAAACTCAAGAAATTTTTACTGAGAGAGGGCAAGCAGTTAATCAACAAGTGATATTTTCAGCTTCTGCGGGTATTCCCGATACAGCAAAAGCAATTCTTGGTTATGCGGAACGAAACGAATTCGAGTTAATTATTATGGGGACGCGCGGACTAACAAGTTTGAAAGGTCTGATCCATGGCAGTTTGGCACATAGCGTGCTTAACAAGTCGAGGAATATACCGGTATTATTGATTAAAAAACTCTCACAAGATTTTGTCGATCGTTATTGTTCTGCCGCTGATGCGGAAGGCCATTGCTATTTACCCAAAATTTCGGAGTAATTATATCTGTTGAGAAAATCCGTATAATTGAATTTTAAATAATAATTAGTCCAGGAGAGCAAACCTATCTCTTCTGGACTTTTCTGCATTTGAGATTTGAAATTTCCATACATAAATTTGTAATTAATACGGAATTCTTGTCGAGCGTTTCAATCGGTTATATGTTTGCTTGTACTTGTTAGATTATGATAAACTGCGCTAGTAAGTGGAATTTACATGCGTACCCATTCTTAAATTTGATCAAAATAGAACTATAACGATAACCATGAAGGCCGTGATATCAATTGGCGAGCGAGATGTACCCTTGCAGGTTGCAGGGACTAAATTATGGAATAAGAAAGGTGGATGGATAATGGCAGTAAGACTTAGCAAGGGGCAAAAAGTTGATCTCACAAAAAGCAACCCCAACTTGAAAGAGATTATAGTAGGGTTGGGCTGGTCTTCTAACCCATCGGCAAGTAGTTATAACTTCGATTTGGACGCTTCAGCCTTTTTGATAGGATCTAATGGTAAAGTGAAAGATGAAAGTGATTTTGTCTTCTATAATAACCCTTCCGGTGGTCAGGGTTCGGTGAAGCATAGTGGGGATAATAAGAAGGGTTCAGGCGAGGGCGATGACGAGCGAATTCGAATTAATTTGTCCGCTGTGCCAGCATATATCGAGAGAATTGCTTTTACTATTACGATTAATGATGCTCAAATGAAACGACAAAGTTTCGGAGATATCAAAAACTCTTATGTGCGAATTCTTAATTCCACCACAAATGAGTTACTTCTTAATTATGAACTCGGGCAAGAATTTTCTATCGAAACCGCTGTTGTTGCCGCAGAGATTTATCGAAATGCAGGAGAATGGAAATTCAACGCGATTGCGAGTGGGTTCCAGGGTGGCCTGGCAGCGCTTTGTCATAATTTTGGATTAGAGGTTGAAGAAGACCAACCTTCTGGGGGTACAAACAGCTATAGTAATTCAGGTAATGGAAATACCAGGGACGATGACTTTAGAAATTTCAGTCCCAGCAGCACGGGGGTGCCGTATGGTGGTGACCAAAGGTTACAAAGTAGCACTCCGTCCTATGGATATTCTAGTTCGCAATCATACGGTCAAGCTCAGTTCGGGGGGCATTCTCCTGATCAAGCAGGGATGGTTTGTCCGCGTTGTCATTCGTCCCAGGTAACAGCTGGCAAGAAAGGATTCGGTCTGGGCAAGGCCTTAATGGGTGGAGTTTTGTTGGGCCCAGTGGGAATATTGGCTGGATTTATAGGAAGTAAAAACATAGAGTTTGCCTGCTTGAGCTGTAAGGAGCGCTGGAACGCTACTAGCAATACAAATACTGCTCAATGGCTACAGAAACAAACCGAAAGCGCCCGTAATGTCGTCCATAAATATATGGGGAAAGATCTCACCGAAGCCCTGGTTGCGGGCAGTGCATTGGTAGCATTGGCAGACGGAATTATTGAGCCTTCTGAAAGAGAGAAGCTTATAGAATATTTTCGTACTAGTCAAGAAATGCGAGGGATCAATATCAATGAAGTAGATGCTCGTTTTAATTATTTTGTCCAGCGAATTCAAAGTGACCGTATGCTAGGCAAAGCGGAAGCTTTGCGAGCAGTAGGCAAGTTAGCCAGCAAACCAGAAGCAGCCCGATTGATGGTTCGATTGTGCAGTGCAATTGGCTTTGCAGATGGAGAATTTGCACCAGTTGAAAAGCAAGTCGTAGAAGAGATCTGCCGTGAGGTCCACTTAGACCCAAGGGAATTTATTTTTTAAACTTGATGAAATTCATGGATGATACGGGGCTGAACCAACGAAGTTCGGTCCTTTTTTCAGAGATCAGAAATAATTTGTAATTATCAGGTGGTACGACGACTTAGGTGGGAGGAATATGTAAAAATGGCTAGTAGAATGAGAGGAACTTTGATGGAAGCTCTGGACATTGAATTTGTGGAGCTGGGTCCGGAAAAGGTTGTGGCTACTATGCCTGTCAATGAGGCGACAAGGCAACCCGCAGGAATGTTACACGGGGGGCTTCGGTGGCATTGGTTGAAACGGTAGCGAGTGCAGGGACCCGATACTTAATAGATCGGGAAAATCAAATTGCGGTTGGTGTGCCACTCCACAAAGGTCGCACTACGATGGTTTAGGATATTAAAATTATGGACGAAGATGGCAAGTTGATTTGCGTTTCTAGATGGCGATAGTCCCTCGGAGTCAATAATTGGGTAAGAATATCGTTAAAAAGATAACAATAAGTCTAACCTAAGGAGCAGAGAATAATTTGAAAGCGATCGCACTGGGTATTTTAGCATCTTTCTTTTTTGCATCGACCTTTGTCCTAAATAGGGCAATGAATCTCTCGGGTGGCAGTTGGATCTGGAGCGCGGTTCTACGTTATGCTTTTACAGTGCCGCCCTTACTTTTAATTGTTATTGTTCGAGGGAATTTTAAACCGCTCCTCATCGATCTAAGAAAAAGACCCTGGGTGTGGCTGGGGTGGAGTACAGTTGGTTTCGGTCTATTTTATGCTCCATTATGCTTTGCAGCGGCTTATGGCCCCGCTTGGTTAGTGGCGAGCATGTGGCAGATTACGATCGTTGCAGGTTCTTTACTTGCCCCGTTTTTTTACCGTGTAGTTCAAACTGAAAATGGACCCCATAGGGTTAGGGGTAGAATACCGCTCAAAGGGTTATGGATTTCCCTTTTTATTCTTGCAGGTGTGGCAGTTATCCAATCACAACAAGTTCAGCAATTGACTTTCAAAGAAATGCTACTTGGGGTGATACCTGTTGTGGTAGCGGCTTTTGCATATCCCTTAGGGAATCGAAAGATGATGGCAGCTTGTAGAAATGAATTCGATACCTATCAGCGAGTCCTTGGCATGACCTTGGCGAGCCTTCCATTTTGGCTTATTATAGGGATGTATGGGTTAACAACGATTGGGGTTCCCAGCTCGTTACAAGTTAAACAGTCTATTATCGTTGCGCTTTTCTCTGGTGTAATAGCAACCGTCCTATTTTTTGCGGCGACGGATCGCACGAAAGGGGAGCTTCATCAACTCGCCGCCGTCGAAGCGACCCAGTCAGGAGAAATTATTTTCGCTGTCTTTGGAGAAGTTCTCATTTTAAAGGGTAATTACCCGACAATCTGGTCCTTGATTGGCATGACACTCGTGATACTGGGGATGACGTTGCATAGTTTCGTTTCACAGAAGGAGAAGACAATCTGATGACTTTACAAATCTTTGGAGTTAAAAAGTGTTTTGATTCAAAAAAGGCTGAACGTTACTTTAAAGAAAGAAAGATTAAATACCAATTTGTAGATTTAACGATCAAAGGATTAAGTAAAGGGGAGTTGCAAAGCGTTATATCGGCCATTGGGTTGAAGAATCTCATAAATTGCGAGGCTAAGGATTTTAAAAGGTTAAATATGGACCGCATTATTTCAACGACTGGTAAAGAAGAAATGCTTTTAAATAACTCTAGTCTTTATAAAACACCCATAGTCCGCAATGGCAGACTTGCCACAGTGGGGTATGAACCTGATGTTTGGGCATCGTGGGAATAATAAGGTAGTTTAACAGTTCCTTGAACGGAAATAATAGATGAGGTAAGAATTAAAGAAAGACTAAGAATTGAGAATTGATAGCCAGATGAGATTTCATAGGTGACAATGGTTATGGTGCAAGGTGCAAAGGGATGAATGTCGCTTTGGCTTGAGGAGTGAGATGGCATGGGAACAAGCAGAGATAGGGATAATAGCAATAATAAACCAATCTTGAAACAAACCGATACTATTTTTAGAGACATACTGTCTCCTCTGGTCGAACGAGGTGTTAGTTCTGATGTTTATTTCTACAGAATCATTGGGTGTGATGATGAGAAAAATTACCTAGCAGAGATCGTTAACTTAGATGAAAACCTACGATCCCTAGGGAAGTACATTCGTTTTGATCAAAGAATCCCCTTAACAAACGATATATTATTGATTGAGCAAGTCAGGAAATTATTTGAGCAAGTTCCCCTTAAAGATTTCAGCAATGGTGCCGTATTGAATTTATTAGAGACAAAGGGTTATTTATCACTAACTTCGGAACCGCAGGACCATCTAAACGTCAAGGATGCTTTTGGCATTATGCTTAATCTTTACATGATAAATGATCAACCTGTTAATGTGAGTATCGTTATTAACTTCGTCACTAAAGTGTTATTGTGGTTCGTGGATTATCGGAAACAACTCAGTAAAAAATCCCTGCATAATCCTAAGATGATTTATTGGGGAAGTCCTAAAACACACGAGATCTATTTCCTTATATTAATGTCACTCATAGGGTGCGATATTTTGGTGTTAAATACCTCGTTCAATGATCGGTTTGAAAATGTGGACAAGCAAAATGAATTTTCCTCATTAATCTTAAAAGCTAAGGAACGACCCATTAGTGCTTTTCCTACGAAACAATTCGAAGAAGTAATGCAGATTAGTACAAATTTAATTCCTGAAACAGACCAGAAAACTGATCGAGATCTGCTGATAAAGCAAAATGCTCTCGTGTTAAACGATCCTATTATCGTGGTAAAACTAAAGAAATCAGAAAATCCTTTTGAGGACGTCTTAATTCCCTTGAACAAACGAAGTGGGTATATAGGTGATCCCTTTCCCATTATCTCAGCATATTTTGTGCGTTATATTGGAGTTCCAAGTTCCTCGGATGATTGGGAGGCGGAATACTCCAACAGTCTATATAACCTCGACAAAGCGTTACATAGTTCGGGCACCTATCTAAAGTTTCTGGATGGCATTCCAGCCCCTAGTGCAGCAGAAAATGCTTTGATACCACCTAGACTCATAGGTTATCCCTTTAAAGATCAGTGGGGAATTTTGGAGCAAATTCTTCGGGCCAACGTACTTCCTCGAACGGATGAAGTGCTTTTGGACAACACTATCAGAAAAACGTTTGTGGACAGTGTTAATCTCTTCGCAGAGAAGAGTAATAATATTAATACATCCATCATTTTGAATTTTTCCCTCAAGTTGGTCGCTTGGTTAAATAGATACTTGCATAAACTTTTTGTTCAAAGTAGTCGTAACAAAGCGCCTAAAATACTTTTCTATGGCACAATCAAGCCTCATGAAATTTATTTATTGGATCTTTTTCATAAGATAGGTTGCGATGTTCTTTTTGTTAACTCCGATGTAGAGGGTGATAAACCGTTCCAACGTTTCGACCAGGACCAGACACTCACCTCTCTTATTAGAAACAACCATAATTTACCCTTAGCTCCTTTTCCAGTGGGAGAACGATTGATACGCAAAGCCACAATAGCCTACAATGCATCAAAAGAAATTGAGGAAGTGATCTACAGCGAAGAGGTGGGTCTCTTTAAACCTTGGCAGTTTGAGAGCTACTCGACTCAACCTATTACTTTGAAAACTACGTATGACGAGCTTAAACTACTCTGGCGAGAACCTTCTAAACTTCGCCCTGAGTTTAAAATCCGGAATAAGAAGGTTTATATACCCAATTTATTCGCCAAGATCAACGGAGTGAGTGAGAATCTTGAGGCATATTGGCAAGATCTTAAAACGCTTTCATCCGCGCCGAATACTCGTCTGATTGAGGATGTTCCATTTACTAAAATTAGCTACACTAAGCAGGAGCTTTATCAGGCTGACTATTTGCTCGATGAACAGGGTTTCTTTGATGAAGCTAAAGTGAGAAAGAGTCGGTATTATCGATTTGGTTATCTAAAAACAGAGTTACAACATTTCCTAATCGTTAAGATTAACGAACTCCTATACTCTGGAATGTTTTTAATTAACGTAGACGAGAAGTTGAAGCTAAGAATCCTCATGACGATTTTAACTATGGAGGATTCTCTGATTAAGCTGATTGAGGTCTTTGATTATCCACAACAGGTTCCTAAAGTAATCGTCTACGACAATAAAAAAGAAACGTTCAGTTTAGAAGATGGGATCTTACTTGCCTATTTTAATCTGATTGGTATCGATGTCGTGATCTTTACTCCCACGAATTATCTGACCATCGAACAACATATTAGGCCCCAGCTTTTTGATGTACATCAGCTTTCTTTGGTAAAATATGATTTAGCGTTTCCTTCATTAAACACTATATTAGAGGCCTCAGCTCATAAACCAGGACTTTTATCGCGGTTTTTTAAGCTTCGCGGATAAATTAATAAACACGTTTTATGATGTGGTATAGTTTATGTTCAGAGTACTGAAAGTTAAATTTGACATTTTGGAAGTTGTTGAAGCCAAATTCTTGAGCAACAGCAGCTAACGAATGTTTCTGTTGACAAAAGAAAAAGTGAATTCGTACCGTAAGATAATAAAAAATCTTAGTAAAAAGAGGAGAATGGAAATGGAAATTCAAGGTTTTACTACCATATTAGCTGAAGACAAGAGTTTAGTACCAGCCCCTATACCAGAGTTTGATTTAGAAAAGAAGAAAAATGAAGTCATGGTCAAAGTCCAAGAAAGCCCTGAGGTTCGCAGTATTGTTCGGCAGATCAATCTCGAAGATGTAAGTTCTATCATGACGTTTGGAAAGAATACGGCAGAGGAGGTTTCGCGTTTTTCAGATGCCATCCTTCACTCTATGCAGTCGACAAAGGTCGAGGATTCGGGAGAACTTTTAATTCAGCTCAATAAAATCATGGACAAGTTTGATATCAAGGATTTTGAGGAAAAACAGCCGGGCTTTATAGGAAAGATTTTCAGTAAAGCTAAGAATTCCGTCGAAGCTCTTTTTCAAAAATACAACACAATGGGTGATGAAGTCGATAAAGTATTTGTCACGCTTAAAAAGTATGAAGCAGAAATTAATATTGCCAATAAGCATTTGGAAGATATGTTTATCAAAAACACAGAATACTACGAGCAATTGGGACAGTATATCTATGCAGGTCAGGTGGTTCTAGCAGAACTTAAGAACAATGTCATTCCTGCGGCACAAGCCAAAGCTAACCAGACTGCGAACAGACTAGACCAGATGAATGTCAACAACCTAGTGCAGGTGCAAGACATTATGGAACAAAGAATTTATGATTTACAACTTGCCGAAAATGTCGCTGTCCAAAGTATGCCGACTATTAAGTCGATCGAATACGGTAATTACAATTTGGTTCGAAAGATTAATTCCGCGTTTGTGATTACGATGCCGATCTTCAAACAATGCTTAGTACAGGCAATTATGCTGAAGCGTCAATCGGTTCAAGCGAAAGCCATGAGTGCCTTAGATGAGAAGACCAATGAGCTGTTACTACGAAATGCCGAAAACACAGCCCTCCAGTCAAAAATGGTGGCTAAGCTTGCTGCAGGAAGCTCTGTAAGTATTGAGACCCTGGAAAAATCTTGGCAGACAATTGTCAAAGGAATTGAGGAAACGAAAGCTATCCAAGAGGAGATGAGACAAAAACGTCTGGACGGAACCAAGAGGTTAGAGGTTCTCAAACAAGATTTTGTTAGTCGTGGGATAGTAAGATAGATTTAAGTGAGATTGGGAACGGGTAGGATTTAGACATCGTGCCCGTTTTTTTGCCCCATTCAAAGGTCAGGTTCTTGAAGTGGGTAGAAGTAATCGAGTGAAGAGTACTAAAGATATTCTGAAAATTTATAAAATTAAACCAAACAACATGTTGCTATTAGAATCTAATTGCGTTATACTTTAGGCATAATCATTGGTATACAATTAATTTTAATACAAACAAATTTATTTGAGGTGCAATAATTACGTGATAAATAATGACAGTACCAGTAGTAGGCCGTCTAAGTATGTCTGTTATAAACTCAGTCGAGTGATGAGAAAGGTCAATCGGTATTATGAAAGCAAACTTTCTAAGTACGGAATTACTCCGTCACAATTCTACGTAATGAGCGTGATGTGGGAAAAAGATGGAGTAAAGTTCAAGGATCTCGCCAAGAGTTTAGAGATGGATGGGTCCACCCTAACCTCGATCCTTGATCGGATGGAGCGACAGGATTTGGTAGAGAGAAGGAACGACCCAGAAGACAGGCGCTCGCTTTTAGTCTTTTTAAAAGAAAAGACTAAACAAAATATTGCGGAAATAACTTGTCTAGCAGAAAAGCTTGATCAAGAAATCAAAGAGCGGTTTTCGGAAGAAGAATTCGCTACGTTTGAAAGGGTCCTCGAAAAGCTTTTCCAAGACTAATGGGGACAAACACTAACAATGATGATAACAGAAGCTAAAGTAAACAAAACTGAAAATTTTTTTCAAATAAATAATTGAATATTCAAATTAAATTATTTATTTGAAATCCCATTTCTTAAGAAGAATGTCATCATTTATTGTGTAAAGGAGGGTTACCGGTGAATGAATGGAAAAAGACCGGTTGTGTACTCTGCGCTCAAAATTGTGGGCTAGAGGCGCTGGTGGAGAATAATCGAATCGTGAAGGTCAGACCGGACAAAGACAATCCTCGAAGCCAGGGATATGCTTGTCGGAAGGGACTAAATATCGCCTACTACCAGCATCATGATCAGCGTCTTACTCACCCTTTAAAAAAGGTAGAGAATGATTTCGTACCTATTTCCTGGGACCAAGCTTTGACCGAGATAGCGGAGAAACTTCGCTCAATAATGAATGAACACGGACCCCGTTCGTTGGCCTTTATGGGACTCGGCGGACTGGGCGGTCAGTCTGAAGCGGTTTTTGGACTTCGTTTGCTTCGAGCCTTGGGCTCACAGTATTACTATAATGCCATCGCGGGCGAGCTTACAGGTTTGTATTGGGGTTACGGGCGAACCGTGGGGAGGCAATACAATGCCACCATTTCTGACCACGACCGGACTGATATGCTGGTTGCTGTCGGTTGGAACGGATGGATGAGCCACCAGACGCCCCAAGCCAGGCGATATCTTGATCAAATGGCCAAAGATCCCGATAAACTGCTGGTAGTCATTGATCCAAGACGTTCAGAGACGGCGGAAAGGGCGGATATTCACCTTCCGTTACGCCCAGGCACAGACGCTCTCCTTACACGCGCCATGATTTCAACCATACTTCAAGAAGGATGGCAGAACCAAGAGTACATAGATCATTATGTTAGCCAGTTCAACCAAGTTAAACATTGGTTCATGGGTTTCGATGCTCGGGAGGCCTGTCGGGTATGCGAACTTGACTATGATCAGGTAAGAGAGGTGTCCCGTCTCTTTGCGACCCGAAAGTCTTCTCTCCACGCCGATCTCGGTGTGCTGATGGGTCGGCACAGTACACTAACTACATATTTGGAAATTATTTTGCTCGCCATCTGTGGCCGTCTCTGCGTACCCGGAGGGAATGTTATTCCTGGTTGTTTGATGACCATGGGCTCGCACTCCGATGAACGGAATCCCAAATATTGGCGCACGGTGGCTACCGATTTCCCCCCGATTATGGGGATGTATCCGCCTAACGTCATGCCAGAAGAAATTAATAACGACCGTCCAGAGCGGCTGCGCGCGGTCCTTATCACTTCGAGTAATCCCCTGCGTTCGTTTGCCGATACCACAGCTTATGAAAAAGCCTTCTCAAAACTGGATCTTCTGGTTACGATAGATATAGCCATGACGGAAACGGCGATGATGTCTGATTACGTTTTGCCCGATCTCTCAGCCTACGAACGTTGGGATACCACATACTTCCCGCTAAATTATCCTGAGATTTACTGCCAGATGCGTCGACCCATCGTGGAGCCGGAGGGGGAACAACTCGAGGGAAGCGAGATCTTGACCCGTTTGGCGGACAAACTTGGCATTATTCCGACGATCTCGGAGTCACTATATGTGGCAGCGCGCAAATCTCGACTTGAATATGGTCAGACGCTTATCGACTATGTGAAATCTGACCCAAAGGCAGCGGCAGCGCTCCCTTTCGTGGTGGGCAAAACCCTGGGACGAGAAATGGGTTCTGATAACCTGGCTTGGATGTGGGCCTTATTGCAGAATGTACCTAAGGACTTCCGTGAAAATGCGGCACGGGTTGGTTTCAAACCGGGATTGACTTTGGGCGATGATATTTTCCAGGCTATCGTTGACCACCCTGAGGGTTTGTGGCTGGGTAAGGTGGATATGGATAATAACTTTGCTAACCTGCGCACAGAGGATAAACGAATTAATCTGTATATTTCAGAATTGGAGGAGTGGGTTTGTAGTATAACCCCAGAGTCTGAAGAAAAACAGCTGCAGAAAAATAATAGAGATTATCCCTTTATTCTCATGGCCGGCAGACATATGGACATGAATGCTAATACCTTGATGCGCAACCCTGAGTGGAACAAGGGGCGTCGCGCTTGTACACTAGCGATGCACCCAGATGATGTCGAACGACTAGGCTTAAGCGATCAACAAATGGTTAGAGTTACCACCGAGTCAGGGACGGTCGATATTGAACTGGAGACATCCTTGGCTGCCCGCTCCGGAAATGTGATAATTCCTCATGGCTTTGGGTTGTCCTTTAATGGGGAGGTCTACGGGGTTAACGTCAACCGGTTGACGAAGAGCACTCACCGCGATCTTATTGCTGGTACCCCACTACACCGTTATGTCCGATGTCGAGTGGAAAGAATCTCGTAAGTTGATGCTTAGTTTATATTCTTGTGATTTAATAAGGAGGAGGGGTTTTTAAATGTCCGTGCTTTTTTCTCCCGCTCAAATAGGGACACTCCAGCTTCGCAACCGTCTAGTAATGACTCCTATGCATTTAGGGTACAGCCCTAAAGGGGAAGTCAATGACCAACTGATTGAGTTTTACCGAGCACGAGCCCGTGGTGGAGTGGGCCTCATCGTGGTCGGCGGGTGTGGTATCGACCGGATTGGAAATGCTTTTGGTATGACTCAACTTGATGAAGACCGATACATTCCGGGGTTGCGTCGCTTGGTGGATGCCGTACACGCAGAAGGTGCGAAAATCGTGCCCCAGCTTTATCAAGCCGGAAGATACGCTCACTCTGCAATGACCGGTCAGCCATCAGTGGCTCCATCTCCGATCCCTTCTAGACTTACGGGTCAAACCCCATTAGAGCTAACTACGGAAAAGATAGCCGAGATAATCGCTTCATTTGTAAGTGCTGCCAAAAGAGCCCAAACTGTTGGGTTTGATGGGGTGGAGATTTTAGCCAGTGCAGGATATTTAATATCCCAGTTCCTTTCCCCACTTACCAATCAACGCACAGACCGTTATGGCGGGGACCTTCAGGCCCGCATGACATTTGGTCTTGAAGTAGTAGAGGCAGTACGCGGTGCGGTCGGTCCGGATTATCCCATCATAGTAAGGGTTGCGGGAAATGACTTTGTGCCAGGCAGTAATACCAACACTGAGTCCCAAGCTTTTTGTCAAGGTTTGGAAAAAATAGGAGTCAACGCGATCAATGTAACTGGTGGGTGGCATGAGACTCCAGTACCTCAACTTACTATGAATGTTCCCCCTGGAGCCTATGCATATCTGGCCCACGGAATTAAACAGGCTGTTTCTATTCCAGTCATTGCATGCAACAGAATTAACACTCCTGAATTAGCGGAAGGGATCTTGCAAGAGGGCAAAGCAGATTTTATTGGCATGGCCCGGCCGCTCTTAGCTGATCCTGAACTACTTAACAAAGCGATGAGTGGGCATTCTGAAATAATCCGCCCGTGTATCGGATGTAATCAAGGATGTCTAGATTATATATTTCGTATGAAACCGGCATGCTGTTTGGTCAATGCCGAGGCCGGTCGGGAGTCGGAATTAGCTTCAATCACCCAATCGGCACAAACTCAGCAGATACTAGTAATTGGTGCAGGTGCTGCGGGGATGGAGTTTGCGCGCGTGGCAACAGAACGAGGACATAAGGTGACGATTTGGGAGGCAAGTGGGCAACATGGAGGACAACTGGCCTTAGCAGCAGCTCCTCCCGGACGTCAGGATTTCTTACATCTGGGAACCTATTTGGAAAATGCCTGCCTGGAACTGGGGGTAACTATTCGATATAACGTTAAGGCTACACCAGAGAACATCTGGTCTGCCGTACAAGAAGAAAAGTTCAATAAGGTAGTTATTGCCACTGGGAGTCGTCCAGTTACTCCACCCATCCAAATTGAAGAAGGACAAGAGGTCATTCAGGCTTGGGATGTTTTAGCAGGTCGAAGCAAAGTAGGAGAAAACGTTATTATTGTTGGCGGTGGGGCAGTTGGAGTAGAAACTGCTTTATATCTGGCTGAATCCGGTACCATGGATAACAATACCCTTCGTTTTCTCATGTTGCAGCATGCAGAAACAGAGAAAGAACTTTATCGCTTGCTGACGCAGGGAAGTAAAAAGATTACAGTTTTGGAGATGGCAAAAGGAATCGGACGAGACATCGGCCCCAGTACTCGCTGGTCCATGCTGGCAGATTTGAAACGCCACAAAGTTAATTGTATGGATGAAACTAAAGTACTTGAAGTTCGGTCGGACGGTGTTCTGGTGGAAAGTGCCGGAACTCAAAAATTTCTTCCTGCAGATACTGTCATCTTTGCAGTAGGCTCTCGCTCCGTGAATGAGCTTTACCTAACCCTACACGACAAGCTGGAGGGTTTGATTATCATTGGGGATGCAGTAAATCCCCGCAAAGCCCTTGACGCTATCCATGATGCGTATACTCAGGCAATCAAAGTCTGATTACTTATTTTTGCATTATCAAGTTTGTAAGCGAGTCTAGTAAAAAGATATAGAGTATTACCTAGGTATCTGTTTTCAATAAGCGTTTTTCTCTAGCGCAGGAATATAGTCATTACAGAGGTTGGCAATATTGAAGTTAACTTTGGAGATTTAATATCCAAAGCTCGAATGAGAAAGCCACCAGAGCGTCATTACTCATCGAATTTCGTGCGTCCAGCCTCTACTAAAAGGGGGATCAAGAGTGTGGGACATATTATAAATTCTAAAGAAGAGGTTTACCAGGCACTAGCGGAACGTCTAAGTAAGACACCAGAAGGTGCGCCGATCAACGAAGACCTCATGGCAATTCTGCATCGACTTTACACGGAAAGCGAAGCCTTAGTGGGCAGTAAATTCTCGTCAATTCCTATGCCCTTGGAGAAGATCGCAACCCT
This sequence comes from Desulfosporosinus sp. Sb-LF, assembly GCF_004766055.1. Classification (NCBI taxonomy): domain Bacteria; kingdom Bacillati; phylum Bacillota; class Clostridia; order Eubacteriales; family Desulfitobacteriaceae; genus Desulfosporosinus; species Desulfosporosinus sp. Sb-LF. Next base: position 93,620 of record NZ_SPQR01000012.1, read on the forward strand.
CACGGGCATTGAGGACAAGGAATTAAAAATAATTCTAGATGGAATGTCTCAAAAGGGTTTGGTACTGGATATTCCTCGAAAGAATTCCTTCTATTATATGTTGGCCCCAATGTTAGTTGGATTCTTTGAGTATACCTTTATGCGGACTGGGGATCATGTTAACTTAAAAGAGTTAGCGGAGCTATTTGAAACTTACTTTCATAGCGCTGGGGTCATGAAAGAAATTGCAGGCATTGATACGAAGGTAATGAGGACCCTGATTTATGAAAGTATTATACCCCTGGCAGTGGAAACAGAAGTATTAGACTATGAGAGAGCGTCGCAAATCATTAGGGAATCTGGCGGAGGTGCAATCACCATGTGCGCCTGCCGCCACGAAGCATCTCATCTTGGCACAGCCTGCGACGCACCGGTAGAAGTATGCATGTCCCTTGGTGGAGCCGCCGAATGGATCGTGCGCAAAGGTCTTGGCAAACCAGCAACTGTGGACGACCTGTTGAGCGTACTGGATCAGACGCAGAAACTTGGATTAGTTCACCTTTGTGATAACGTGATGAATAAACCCACCTACATCTGCAACTGTTGTGGTTGTTGCTGTAAAGTTCTCCGTGGTATCAATGAGCAACAAGTCTTTGCTACTCATCCAAGTAATTTTATTCCTTCCATAGAACTAGAAAGTTGCATTGGCTGTGGTCTTTGTGCGGATAAGTGTCAAATCCATGCGATCACTATGACGAATTTAGGAAATGAACTAGAAGTGCCCGTTTTGAAGAATGAAGTTTGTATTGGTTGCGGGGTATGCTCCACTGATTGTCCTAGTGGTGCTTTGACTATGTCTCAGCGAGCTGTAGTGTCTGTTCCTCCAGAGAATCATCGGGAGAAATTAAAGCGAATGGCCTCGGAGAAGGGTCGATAGGTGTTTGGTGAATAATCCTCCAACTTATATGAAATTATCGAACAAATGGGGTGTAACAAACTAGGAAAACAAGTTTAGTTACACCCCATTTGTTTAAGTTCCACTAATTTAGATGGTTTGTTTCACTATCATAGAAAGACTAAGATCTAGAACTCGTATTGTGCGCCCGGAATCCAGGTTTTAGTCAGGAAGTCACGCCCTTTTATAAACACCTTGTTTTTCAAGACCTCAACCACAAGACCTTCACTCTTGTCAGGGAGTGGATGTCCGTTGGCATCTCGGGGAAGAGAGACAGAGGAACTATTAACCATCACAAATTCTTGTTTCAGAATTGTCGTGGGCAGTTCTAGTTGACGGTGAATATGGCCAGAGAAAAAAATAACTTCTGGAAATCGATTAAGGATTTCACGCAAGCGATCGGCCTGAATTACAAAGTCGGGTTTGCTGAGAGTAGAACCGAGCCGGACCAGTGGTTGATGCAGGAATACGAAGATAGGTTTATTTGGTGAATAATTTTCCTTTAGCTTCAACTCAAGCCATGCTAATTGCTTGTCTGATAGATAGGCTTTATCACCATAGGCAGGGTCAGAGATAGCCGAATTCTCCGATCCGAGAAAAATAAAATGATAATTCTGTAAATATTCGTCATAGAAAACTTGGCTACGTTTTGTAAAATCAAGAAAACGATTAACTGCGGTAATGTCGGTTTCACCGTTAGGGAAGGTGTCCCGGCTCCAGGCATTGGTGATTGGATTGTGATATGCCTTGTAAAACTCATGGTTTCCAATGGTGTAAGAAATGGCAGGATGGTTTTTCTGCTGCTTGATCAGGTTTCCTAAAGTATTGTAGTCTTGTGGCGTCCCGTCTCCTAAATCACCGTTAATGATCAGGTTAGAGACATGGAGTTTTACCATATCGCCCAACATCTGCTGAAACTTATTTTGTGCTACTGGGTTGGTATTTTGCACATGAATGTCGCTTACTACGCCAAAAAGAAGGCTGGATGTGAGTTGATCGGGCTCATTTGATGGTGTTAAGGGAGAATAACTGGTAGGAGCCACAGACGGTTTTGAAATTGCTGGTATGCTACGAACAGGAAGGTTTAAAGAGAAAGCACTGTTAGTGGCAGTCACTGTGGCTGTCAAAAGAAAAACGAAAGGGAGTAGTAGCAGTAGAACCTTTCTCATATCCTTTTCCTCCGGGTCGCTTTATTTATAGTTAATTTCATTATGCATGGTTAACTTCTCTTTGAATAGCTTTTTCTTATTCCGTCTATGCCACAATATGGATAGAGCGAAGAATTGTGCAGCTCAAGAACTTTTGCACTAAAATATTTAAGTAATATTAACTCCAAAAGGTGTGATACTGTTCACAACTTTCTAGCCAAAATAGGTTTATAATCAGGTGAAATAAATTGAGCTGGGAGTGAGTCAAGATGCCACCAGTCGAAAAATCGGGAACACCTGAACCGGAAGATACGGTGCCATTGATCCGGTCAGAACGAGCCTGGCTGATCAGGTACATATCCAAAATGAAAGGTTATAAAAGGACAACTCCCCTCGTAGCACCTGCGCCCTTGGACGTGATTATTACATGGATGGGCGCTTTTCTTGGAATAACTGCTATAGTCTTGTTTTCTCACAAGTTTGACCTCCCGATAGTGGCTTCGTTTGGCGCATCAGCGGTGTTAATATACGGTGTTCCTGATGCTCCGCTATCCCAACCACGCAATGTTTTTTTTGGACATACTCTTTCGGCCACGGTGGGTGTTGCAACGTATATGATATTCGGTTTAACTTGGTGGTCACCAGCCTTAGGTACAGCCCTTGCTTTGGTTGTTATCATTCTTACCAAGACGACGCACCCGCCAGGAGGAGCAACCGCGTTGTTCGCTGTTTTGAGTAAGGCACAACCAGACTATATTTTGAATCCGATTGCTACTGGAGCGGTTATTTTAATCTTGATCGGACTTCTGGTCAATAACTTGTCCCCTAATAGGCATTACCCAAGGTATTGGTATTAGGTGCGCCATCCGAAAGTCATACTTTTAGAGAAGTATGAGAAATCTATAGTCAATAATACGACCAAGAGAAGGGAGAACGCATGTTTAAGACTATTTTAGTTCCTACCGATGCTTCTGAATCAGCACAGCGTGCTTTGCTGAATGCCATAGAATTAGCAAAAGAGTTTGGTTCCCAAATTGTTCTCTTGCACGTTGTTTTTACGCCGGAGGCGTTGGGTTATACACTTTCAAGCGGAATTACCGTACCCCAGGAAGAAATCAGTATTTATGGTGGAGAGGCTTTGACGGCCGCTCTAGCCGGGATTGACACGAGGAATGTGCCCATTGAGAAAAAACAAATACCTGGGCATCCAGCAATCGCTATACTTGAAGAGATTAAGAGCGGCCATATCGACCTTGTTGTCATGGGAAACCGCGGGTATGGCCCGATTGTCGGATCCCTGATGGGAAGCATTAGTCAACGTGTTTTATGCAAAGCAGAATGTCCAGTCATGATTGTTAAATAGTAAAAATAATGGGGAAGCTCAGAAGGTTGTTCTGAGCTTCCCCATTATTTTATTGACATATCGGAAAGTCTAGGTCCTTAGGGGTTCTCTCTTTATTTTGCATGTTTGGCATAATGGAGCCTGGAAATAGACGTCAAGTACCAAAGTGTTTGCTAAACCGGTTTAATAAGTTCAATAGATCTTCCGGTGAAAATTGCATTGATTGTAATTTGCTATTTAAAGTAGGGTCTGCCAATGGTTTGGAACCAGTCGTTTGCGGCGGCACGACTGCCCTTACAAAAACAGTAGCTAAAAGTTCTAATATCAGTAAAGGCATGGCTCCCCGCACGCCTGGAAACGTAAACAATGGAAAAATAAGAAAGACAGACGGAGTAAAAGGTTTATTCGTAAAATCGCCCCAGACGGCTAAAGCCAATATTAGGGGACTCTCCGGTGTTTCAATAGTGCCAGTTTGAACGGTTGAAGAAGCGGGTGTGCCGATTGAAGGCTGGACATTGTCGCGTGGCATGGAGGCCAAAAAATCCTGTAAATCACTTAACGACATCCGCACAGTTTGTTCTGGTGATATAACAGGACCTCTCTGAATCGGCATTGATTCAAGACCAAAAAAACGGTCAGCAAGAAACAGGAAAAGTTGGGTAGCGATGAGAACAGCTACGGACGCAAATACTTTTCCCGTTAACAGTGGTTGTAAGAAAAAAAACGTATTGCTTCCTGGTACTGAACTAACTGGAGCAAAAATTGAAAGACCAAAATTCAAAGGTTCTTTAGAAAAATGATATTCACAAGAAATAGGTGCACAAGGATCTGACACAGGCAATAGAGGCATGCTATTAGAAAACGACAAATAATGATTGCCCATACGTATAATCCCCTCTTCCTATTCTAGATTATGAGGAGCTTGCTGGAAACGTACCTCATTCTAAAGATGCTTGTGGGCGTTTTTTATCGACGATCCTCTAGGAAAATGACCTAGATTCCATTAAAAGTTGTAAGGATTTTGATGGTGATCCAACCGTTCCTCCGTTAGTTTAGTTATGTAATATGGAGAGATATGCATCAGGACTATTATAAGGGGCTTCATAGTTACGAATAAAAAATTTCAGTAGACCAACAAAAAACCGAGGTTGCAGCCTCGGTCTTTCTTATAATTAGGTAAGTAGCCTAGACAAAGTGGTTCAACAGGTGATATTGTACTTATCGGCGGGTAGCCATCGAAAACACAAATCAATTAAGGAAGTGAACTGGTCTTGTCAGAAACGCAATATAATGCAGAATCTATCCAGGTCTTAGAGGGATTGGAGGCCGTTCGTAAACGTCCTGGCATGTATATCGGTTCCACTGGGAGCAAAGGACTTCATCACCTAGCTTATGAAATCATCGACAACGCGATTGATGAGGCTGGGGCGGGGTTTTGTGATCGGATTGCAGTCACTATTAATACCGATGGATCGATGACCATAGAGGACAATGGACGTGGGATTCCAGTTGACATACATTCTATCAAGAAAATTGCAGCAGTAAGGTTAGCGTTTGAGACGTTACATGCGGGAGGTAAATTTGGCGGAGACACCTACAAAACATCCGGAGGATTGCATGGTGTCGGAGCAAGCGTGGTCAACGCTTTGTCTGTTTACGTAACGGTTGATATAAAACGGGATGGAAAACTTTATCGGGTGGAGTATGCCAACGGGGGTCAGCTTAAGTCGGATTTACACGTTATCGGGAAGAAACAAACAGGTACTGGAACAACGGTTGTCTTTAAACCAGATCCTCTGATTTTCAAAGAAACCACCGTTTTCAAATATGATACTCTGCGTAGTCGTTTGATGGAACTCTCGTTTCTAAACAACGGCCTAACAATTCATCTGACCGATCAACGGGGGGAACTCAAATCGGAAACGTTTTGTTCTCAAAATGGGATTATCGGTTTTGTAGAACACTTAGTAAAAGAATCGAGTTTTTCGCCAGTACATAAGAAACCTCTCTATTTTAAAGAGGAAAAAGATGATGTAATTGTAGAGTGTGCTCTGCAGTATAACGACGGAGATGATGAATCTCTACATTCTTATGTCAATAATATTCCGACGGATGAAGGTGGTACTCATGAATCTGGATTTCGAACGGCTTTGACGAAGGTCTTTAATCAATACGGTCGGAAAAATAATCTCTTCAAAAAGGAGGAAAATCTGATCGGGGATGACCTTAAGGATGGTTTGATATGTGTACTATCACTCAAGGTAAAAGATCCTCAATTTGAAGGTCAGACCAAGACGAAACTCTCTAATATGGAAGTCGAGGGAATTGTCCAGTCACTTACCAACGAAGGGATTAGTCAATTCTTTGAGCAAAACCCAGCCGTGGCTAAAGATGTCATCAATCGGACGTTGACAACTTGCCTGATTAGACTCGCTGCCAAAAAGGCCAAGGAGCTTAAAAAGAAAGCTCGCGATGCCGAGGTTAAAGCATTAAGTGGCAAACTTGCAGCTTGTAGTGGAAAGGACAAATCCCGTAATGAACTTTTTCTAGTCGAAGGGGATAGTGCAGGAGGGTCAGCTAAAATGGGGCGCGATCGACGATTCCAGGCCATTCTTCCGTTACGGGGTAAGGTGATTAATACTTACCGTGCCAAGATTGATAAAGTGTTGGAAAATGAGGAGATCAGGAGTATTATTACGGCGGTTGGCTCGGGGATCGGGAAAGAGTTCGATTTGGAAAAGGGTAATTATGCGCGTGTTTGTATAATGACAGACGCGGATATTGACGGGGCCCACATTCGCTGTCTCTTGTTGACGTTTTTCTATCGCTATATGAAACCTCTGATTTTGAATGGAAGGGTGTATATCGCCCAATCTCCTTTATATAAAGTAGAGAAGGAACGAGGCAAGATTATCCGCTACGCTTTCGACGATATCGAACTAAAAAAAGAACTCAAAGATCTAGGAAAGACGGCCAAGATTTCACGCTACAAAGGACTTGGCGAAATGAATCCAGAACAACTATGGGAAACAACTCTGAATCCTGCTAATCGGCGTATGATACAGGTGACGATCGATGATACTCTAGAGGCAGAGCGTAAGCTTAGAATTCTCATGAGTGAGCTAGTCGAGCCAAGGCGTGATTTTCTGATGGAGAATATTGTTTTTACTGACGATGATATGTAGAGTTTTAGGGGGAGTTAAGATCCAATGAGTGTAACAGAAGACAACATCAGCCAGCGTCCACTCGAAGACGTCTTACCGGAATCGTTCTTGGGCTATTCCAAACATGTCATATTGCAGCGGGCAGTGCCTGATGTTAGGGATGGGCTCAAGCCGGTTCATCGTAGAATTCTTTATTCTATGGATGAAATCGGAATGCACACGGACAAGCCGTATAGCAAGTCAGCTCGGCTGGTAGGGGACTGCATGGGAAAATACCATCCCCACGGTGACTCGTCGATCTATGATTCAGCGGTCCGTATGGCTCAACCCTGGGCAACCAGATATCCAATGGTTGATGGCCAGGGAAATTTCGGTTCAATCGATGGAGATAATGCGGCGGCCATGCGTTACACGGAAATGAGGATGACGCATTTATCCCAACTCATGACTCAAGACATCGAGAAAAATACAGTTCTTTTCAAAGCAAACTACGATCAACGGCTGAAAGAACCCGTCGTTCTCCCGAGCCCTTTTCCAAATCTCTTAGTTAATGGAGGGTCAGGAATTGCTGTCGGTATGATGTCCAATATGCCACCGCATAATTTGCGGGAAGTCGTAGCCGGTGTGATCTCTCAAATAGATAATCCCCATATTACGGTCGATGAACTCCTAGAAAAGGTGAGTGGACCGGATTTTCCTACGGGAGGACTGATTATCGGCACAGAGGGTATTGTCAATGCGTATAAAACCGGACGTGGAAAAGTGACCATGCGTGGTAAGGCGATGATCGAACAAGGTAAAAATGGTAAAAATCTCATTGTCATTACAGAGGTTCCTTACCAAGTGAATAAATCAACCCTGGCTGCAAAGATTGAAACACTTGCAGACTTGGGTAAAATTGAAGGAATAAGCGAGGTCAGAGATGAATCTGATCGGGAGGGGATTCGGCTTGTCGTGGAATGCCGTAAAGAAGCCGATCCTCTTAAGGTTTTACGTCTTCTGTATAAGCACACCCAGCTGGAAGATACCTTTGGGATTATCAACTTGGTGATTACGGCCGAAGGTACTCCTAAGATTTTGGGACTTAAAGAGATCAACGCGGCGTTTATCAAACATCGCAGAATCGTCGTCACGAAACGCACGGAATTTGATTTAGAGAAGGCTCGTTTAAAAGCTCACATACTTGAAGGATTAGTTATTGCTATCCATAATCTTGATGAAGTGATAGCCCTTATTCGTGCTAGTAAGACCCCGTCTCTGGCTAAGGCGGGACTTATTACGCGTTTTGAACTTTCTGAGGTTCAAGCGCAGGCCATTTTAGATATGCGGCTCCAAAACTTAACGAACTTTGAACTTGATGGAATTATGAAGGAACATGCCGACATATTAAAACTCATTGCCGAGTTAGAAGGTATCTTAGCGGATGTAAGCAAGGTGTACGACATTATCAAGAAGGAAATCAAGGAAATTGCAGATAAGTACGGAGATGATCGGCGTACGCTCATTTTGCCTGAGCATATGAGGGATCAACTTGATCTGAGTTCCTTCGAGGAAGCCGAAAGTCTCATCGAAGTTATGCTTACAACAAATGGATTTATTAAAAGGATGCCCCTCCAAACCAAGCGAAACAAAGCGAATGCTCTCGTTTGTACTTTTAAGGATGGAGATACCTTGGCGGAGAGGGTTACGTGCACTGACAAAGACACGCTTTACTTCTTTACTCGTACTGGGAAATTCTATAGCATTAGTGCGAAAACCGTTCCTGAAGCCAGGAATAAAGATAAAGGAGGAACTTTAATCAATTTATTTCCGTTACCGATGGGAGAAAAAGTAATCTCTATTCTCCCCATTAAAGATGCACTAGAAGAGCTGTATTTTGTATTTGTTACGAAGGATGGACAGGTCATGCGGAGTCCTGTGAATGATTTTGTGCACGCTCGCTCTTTAGAAGCTATGGGGCTTAAAGAGGGGGATGCAGTAGTCAAAGTGTTCTTGTGTGATGATCAAGGGGAATTATTTCTCGCCACACTTAAAGGACAAGCGATTCGGTACCCCTTGACGGAAATTAATCCTATGGGTCGCAAATCACGTGGGGTCAAAGGAATGGCTTTAGGCAATGAAGATCAGATTGTAGATGCTTTGTTGCTGACTAGTTTAATAGAAGATTCTTTAGGGGATCTGGTGACAATCACTGAACGAGGATTCCTGAAGCGCACATCGTTTGAGGAATACAAACCCCAAGGACGGGCGGGAAAAGGGGTTGCTATAGGTAAAATAGATCCAGCTGAAACTGGTTTTATCGTAGGTATTGCATTAGTACAGGATGAAGCCGTGTTAAATGTCATTCAAGTCAGTGGAACCGCAACCAAGATTGAGATGAAGAACGTCAACGTAGAATCACGAATGAAGGCTGGAACGCAAAGGGTCCCGGTTTTGCTGGATGATTTCACGGTTGGGATGGTTTAAGATACTGGAACTTAGGGTGTGGAATTGCCATAGAAGTTAGATCATTAATGGAAAGGGAAGGTATCTCTTGTCAAAGGAAAGAGTTTCGGAATGGGATATACTAAGAGGGATTGCTTTTCTGGCAATCGTTTTGCAGCATTCAATCGGGCAGTTTGCGTACAGGAAAGATACGAGCTTGTTAGATGCCTATACCTTAGCTGCAATTTATCATCTTATAAAGTTCGGGGTGCCAGCTTTTGTTTTTTTGACAGGGGCGACACTATTATATAATTACTATGGAAAGCTTAACTATCTCGAGTTTATAAGAAAAAGGAGCCTAGATGTCTTGGTTCCTTATCTCGTTTGGACGCCTATTTATTATGTTTATATATTCCCGCAAAAGGTTATCAATGTTGAGTGGCTTAAAGAAGTTGGGAAACAGTTGCTTGTTCCGACCCAAGCCTATCATCTTTGGTTTATTATCTTGATTTTTCAGTTCTATCTCGTGTTTCCATTTTTTTTAAAGTGGCTTACTTGGGCGAACGGCAAAAATGATCTATATGACAAGAAACGAACACTAAATCCCGTTTTGGTATTCACAGGTCTAGGGTACATAGTTTTAATGTGGGCATCCTACAAATATTTACCGTATCATGCATCAACATACCCTGGTATTATTCAATTCCTCATATCCTATAGAAATTCAAACTTCCTTTTTTATTCATTTTACTTTATCTTCGGAGCGGTTATAACATTTGATCTCGAAAGATGGCGTAAAATAATCAGGGGTTATTCATACTGGAACTTTGTCCTACTGGTCGTTTCCTATAGTTGGGTAGGGTACGAACTTTTCATTGGGACTGGATATAATTTGCCGATAAACCTAAATTGGTCTACAACTCTCAAACCGTCTATGTTCTTTTTGGTATTATCGGAACTCCTCGCTCTTTATTTGATTGCAATGAAGGGTACTCAACAGAAGAATTGGATGACCAAAGTGATCTCTTGGTTTGGAAGGTATTCCTTCGGGGCTTATCTCGTGCATGCCCTCATACTGGGCATATTAATAAGTGTACTTGATGTACTTCAATTGACGCACCCAGGCATGAATAGGCACTATGTATTGGTTACATTTATTATTTTCTTAATAGTCACCGTAATATCTTCTTTAACGAGTTATATACTTAGTATGATCCCTCTTGGAAAATACTTAATTGGTTCGATAGGTGCGAAAGATAAGCCGAAGAACAGCGCGCATCCAGCTGGTTTATCTTCCCATAAAGTCTGAATTTGAATAAAGAGGTTGCTGAAACAACATAATAAACTCGAAAGCGGGCTTAAGGTGGAGGTAATGAAAAATGGAGATTTTCGATGTCACAGTTAATGGGTCAGGATTTGATCCGGAATATAACTTTAACAATTATGCATTAACTTTAGTCTTTAAAGATTGTAAAGCAGAAACAGAAAAAACAGTCAGAGCAAATTTGCGTTACTATCCCACAGAAAAAGAATGGGATCTGAACCCTATTTTTTACGAGTACACAAAGGATGAAAAACAAACGATGATTGACCAGATCATTGAGAGTGAAAATTTCAAGTCAGCTTTTGAGGCTAAAACAAATAATCTCGAAGGATAGTTAGCCTATAAAGGTAAGTCCTGTGCGTGGGCAAGTTCGTATTGAATGAGACAGAAACATAAGTAGCAAGCGGGGGACAACATATGAGGGTTCTGAATAATAAGTGGGGAAACTCAACTTGTATCCAGAACCCTTTTTAAAGAATCAAGCAACACTAGGGACATTATATTCCTTCGAGAGGAGTGCAGTAGCGGCAACGACCACAACAAGGGTGTCTGGGAATAATTTTTCTATGGGCAAAAAGTAAATATTAGTTGACAGTACACAGCGAAAATGGTATCATAACCGAGCGCCACAAAGACGCACACCGATTGAGAAAGTAAGGGGTAAAACCTTTGAACTAATCAATCTGAACAAGCAAATTAGTGATTGACAACGTGAGTTGAAAATGCTAAGATGTGATTCTGGCCCAAACGGGTGCTGGAAACAAAGTTTAAACCATGGTCTTTGAAAACTAAACAACAAGGACAGCCAATGAGAGAAACTCGCAAGAGTTTCAAAGAAACAATGAGCAAGT